>DATJLT010000001.1:0-23833 GCA_035509195.1 Streptosporangiaceae bacterium
CCTCGTCCTCAGCAAGGCCAAGTATCGTCAGTTCGCGCCGCCAGGCCGGCTCAGCAGCGGGTGTCAAAGGAAGCCCGTCTTCCTTGAGCGTGCGACGGGCAATCGCCGCCCGCACGGCCGGCAGGTCGAAACGCCGGTGCCCCCCGGCGGTACGTTGCACCGGAATGATCCCTATATCCGCGAGTTCTCGGATCCACGTCGGTGAAAGACCAAGGTCGCGGGCAACTTCCCCGATCCCAACCAGCCGCTCGGGCTCGTTCTCGCCTGCCACGCACTACCCCTACTCCAGAAAATTACTCCTACACTGTAGATTCTAGCTCAAAATCTCCAGGGCAACAGTAGTTTTCCCGAGCTCGTCCTTCAAAGTGTTGCGCGGGTGGCCACGGGAGCCGGTTCGGCTACAGCATCGCTGGCCGTCCGATGTCGTAGCCAGTCCCGCGCCCAACGACAACGATGGAAACCTGACGTTGCTCCTGCAGCATCGACGAGCCAGCGTTGTCGTCAGGAACCCGTTACGAACAGCATCAGCTAGCCAGCGATGCGGTTTGCGCGGCCGCCCGCCAGACTAGAACGTGTTCTAGTATCTGGAGCAGGGAGGCGGCGGATGGGCGAGCAGGGCGGGATGGGCGAGCAGCCCGAGTTCGATGTTGTCGTGGCAGGGAGCGGCGCGGCCGGGATGACGGCGGCGCTGACTGCGGCGCGGCGCGGGCTCAGCGTGGTCATCGTCGAGAAGACGGACCGCTTCGGCGGCTCGACGGCACGATCTGGCGGCGGGGTCTGGGTGCCGAACAACAGCGTGCTCAGGCGAGCCGGCGTCAGGGACTCGCCCGCGGCGGCGAGTGAGTACCTCGCTCACGTCGCGGGAGAAGGCGTGGACAAGCAGCGCCAGGCCGCGTTTCTAGAGCACGGCCCTGACATGCTAGACCTGGTACGCGAGCAGTGCCCGATGGACTTCACCTGGGTACCCGGCTACGCCGACTATTACCCTGAAGCGCCAGGCGGCCTCGCCAGCGGGAGGAGCATCGAACCCCGGCTGCTCGACGGCCGGGTACTGGGAGAAGAACTCGGCCGGCTGAACCCCGCCTACCTCCCGGCACCGGCAGGCGTCGCTGTTACCCAGTCCGATTACAAGTGGCTGAGCCTGGGGACCAGGCACCCCCGCTCGGTCTGGCGGGCCGTGAAGGTCGCTGCCCGTACCGCGAAGACCAAGCTGCTGCATCGCCGCACGCTCAGCCTCGGGCAGGCACTTGCCGCCGGCCTGCGGGGCGGCCTGGCGAAGCAGAACGTGCCGATCTGGTACGGCACGCCGCTGACCGGCCTCCTGGTCGAAGATGGCACCGTGACGGGCGTGCACGTGGCCCGCAACGGAGAGCCGCTCACGATCAGGGCCCGCCGCGGAGTGCTGATCGCCACCGGAGGTTTCGAGCGGAACGCGGCGATGCGCGCTGAGTACCAGCGGCAGCCAACAGGCACCGAATGGACGGTAGGCGCGCAGGGAAACACCGGCGAAGGCATCATCGCCGGCCAGGACATCGGCGGCAGCCTTGACCTCATGGACGACGCCTGGTGGGGGCCCTCCATCCCGCTGACCGGCGGGCCCTACTTCTGCCTGGCCGAGCGTTCGCTGCCCGGCTGCATCCTGGTCAATGCGGCAGGACAGCGCTTCGTCAACGAAGCCTCGCCGTACGTCGACGCCGTGCACGCCATGTACGACGGCCATACAGAAGACAAGCCGCACATCCCTGCCTGGCTGATCACTGACCAGCGTTACCGCAACAGCTACGTCTTCGCCGGCCTGCCGCCCAGGCGGCCGCTGCCACGCCGCTGGTACGCGGCGGGCATCGTGTTCAAGGCCGATACCCTGGAGGACCTCGCGAACCAGATCGGATTGCCGTCCGGGGGACTCAGGGAAACCGTGGAGCGCTTCAACGGCTTCGCCGCGATAGGCAAGGACGAGGACTTCGCCCGCGGCGATTCTGCTTATGACCGTTACTACGGCGACCCGACCTGCCGGCCGAACCCGAACCTCGCGCCGCTGTCACTGGCGCCCTTTTACGCCATCAAGATCGTCCCTGGCGACCTGGGCACCAAGGGCGGGCTGCGCACCGACGAGCGGGCGCGGGTGCTGAGGCAGGACGACAGCCCGATACCCGGCTTGTACGCGGCGGGCAACGCTAGCGCAGCGGTGATGGGACACAGCTACGCCGGCGCCGGCGCGACGATCGGGCCGGCGATGACCTTTGGCTATATAGCTGTTCTTGACATGGCAGGAACCCTGGGCTGACGCTGCTGGCGCGGACGGGACCAGCTCGGGCGGCCTGCCGCGGGCTTGTGCCGCAGCCACGCGGCCGCCAGTACCCGGTCGGAGTCGAGCAGCACGGCCAGCTTCCTGGCATCGAGCACGAGCGCGTGGGCCGGCTCGATAGCGCGCACGGTGATGCCGTGCAGCGGCGACGGGCAGCCCCGATCGTCGAGTGATCCGATGAACGAGCCGGCCGAGAAAGTCGCCAGCGGGTGGCCACGTGACTCGGCGGCGGCGGAGCCGTCGAGCAGCAGGAAGCAGTATCGTCCTGGCCGGTGCTCGTCGGCGAGCCGGCAGCCTGCGGGCAGGATTGTTTCGCTGCCTGCTGGCTGCAGCAGGCGGCACCAGGACAGCAGGCTTGGAGCGGTGATTTCCAGGTTCACGGTAACCCGCTCCCGCGGTCGATCGTGCTGCGCCACAGGTCGGCGATGACTGGCTCTGAGTCGATGAGCGCGGCCAGCCGGTCCTTGTCGAGCACGAGTACCCTCGCCGGGGTGACCAGCCGCACCGTGACTCCGGCAGGGGGCTGTGGCAGGCCTTCGCCATCGGCGGAGCCCACGAAGGTGCCCTCGGGAAGCGGTTCGGCCTGCTGCCCGTCCTTCTCGACGACCGCGCTGCCCTCGACGAGCAGGAAGCAGTGCCGGCCTGTCCGGCCGGCGTCGGCCAGCCTCGATCCGGCAGGGAGCATGGCTTCTCCGCCGGCGTCGGCCAGGCGCTCATGCCAGGTCAGGCGGAGGGGAAAGACCGAATCTGACATAGAGAATTTGTGCCTGACCGCCGTTACAAATCGGTGACAGCCGCTAGCTTCGTCGCTAACGGGCACCTGACCTGGACCGTTGTTCGTTGACTTCGGGCCAGGTGACCTTGCGGGAAAGGTGGATCGTGGAGTACCTGATCCTCGGCCCGGTCGCGGTGACCGGCGACGACGGCCGCGAAATCGACCTCGGCGGCCTGCGCGAGCGCGTACTCCTGGCCAGGCTGCTCTTGTCCCGCAACCATCTGGTCCAGGCCGACACGCTGGTGCACGACCTGTGGTCGGGCGCGCCGCCGCCGCACAGTTCGGCCACCTTGCGTGTCTACATCTCACGGCTGCGCCGTGCCCTTGGCGAAGGCGCGAGCGCCCTGAGCACCCAGCCGCCCGGATACCGGCTCGCTGCCGGGCCGGGCGAGCTCGATGCCGACCGCTTCGACGCACTCGTTAAGGCCGCCAGATCGGACCTTGCCGCCGGGCACGCCACCGAGGCGGCAGCCGGCTTCCGGCAAGCTCTCGCGCTCTGGCGGGGCGAGCCGCTGGCCGACCTGTCTGACCTGGAGTTCGCGCGGGCCGAGGTAACCAGGCTTGAAGAGGCAAGGCTGACCGCGATCGAGAGCAGGATCGATGCCGATCTGGCCTGCGGCACGCATGCGGAACTGGCTGCCGAACTTGAGGGACTGGCCGCGGAACATCCGCTCAGGGAGCGGCTGTGGAGCCTGCGGATGATCGCGCTTTACCGCTGCGGGCGCCAGGCAGAGGCGCTTGGCGCCTACGAGGCGTTGCGTGAGCGGCTGGCCGACGAGCTAGGCATCGATCCAGGGCCCGAGTTGCGGCGACTGCATCTCGCCGTGCTCAGGCAGGACGCCGACCTTGACTGGCACGCGCCGGCCGCGCCAGTGGCGCCGGCAGCGGCTCAGGCGAGCGTCACTGCCGCTCCGGTCGCGCCTTCAGCCGCGCCGCCCGCCCGGCCAGGTTCGCGGCTGCCCGCGGAGACCACGTCGTTCATCGGGCGCGAAGGCGAGCTGGCCACGATCGGCGAACTGCTCGGGCTGTCACGGCTGGTGACGCTGACCGGTCCTGGCGGCTCGGGAAAGAGCCGGCTGGCATTGCACGTCGCGGCCGGGATCCAGGCCGGGGCCTGGCTCGTTGAGCTGGCGCCGGTCACGCAACCCGACCTGGTCGTGTTCGCGGTCGCGCGGGCGCTGGCCGTCTCTGAGGCACCTGGCACGCCGCTGCTTGACAGCATCACCGCGGAGTTGCGTAACAGTGAGGCACTTCTCGTGCTCGACAACTGCGAGCACCTGCTCGACCCGGTCGCTGGCTTGTGCACTGACCTGCTGCGAGCCTGCCCTCCGCTGCGGGTCCTGGCAACCAGCCAGAGCAAGCTGAACGTGCCAGGGGAAGCGACCTGGCCGGTACCGCCGCTGACGTTGCCCGCGGCGCACGCGCTCGACGTTGACGTCATCGCGGGCAGTGAGTCCGTGCTGCTGTTCTGCGACCGGGCGAGGCTGGCCAGGCCAGGGTTCGCGTTGCGCGGGGAGAACGCCGCCGACGTGCGCGACATCTGCCGCAGGCTCGACGGGATACCGCTCGCGATCGAACTGGCTGCCGCGAGGATCGGCGCGCTCACGACCGGGCAGCTCGCCAGCCGGCTCGATGACCGGTTCCGTGTCCTGACCGGCGGCAGCCGGGCAGGTCTGCCAAGGCACCGCACGCTGGAAGCGGCAATCGAGTGGAGCTATGAGCTGCTGAGCGCCACCGAGCAGGTGTGCCTGCGCAGGCTTTCCGCGTTTCCTGGCGGCTGCACGATCGAGGCGGCCGAGGCGGCCTGCGCGGACGAGAACCTGCCGGTCGGGCTGATCTTCGAGACCGTCGCCACGCTGATCGACAGGTCCTTGCTGACCACGGAGGAGCGGGCGGGAAGCATGCGCTACGGCATGCTCGAATCGATCAGGCAGTACGCCGGGCACCGGCTCGACGAGTCAGGTGAGCGGCCCGACGTGGAGAGGCGGGTGCGGGCCTGGCTGCTAGAGACGGCCACCGACGCCGACCTCGACGGTCCTGACCAGGTCGCCTGGCTGGAGTTGCTTGAGGCGGAGCGGGACAACATCAGGGAGGCGCTGCAGAACCGCGACTCGGGCGACGTGGGGTGGGCACTTGAACTGGCCGGGGCGATGGCTCCGTTCTGGGCCGCGCGCGGTCCCGTAGGTCACGGCCGGCGCTGGCTCGAAGACGCGTTGCTTGCCGCCGGCCGAGATGTCGATCCGAGGTCCCGTGCGATCGCGCTCGACGGTGCCGCTCTGCTTGCCTCGATCGAAGCCGACCATGCGGCCGCCCAGCGGTACCTCGAACAGAGCATCGCGATCTGGCGCGAACTCGACGACCCGGTCAAGATCGCGACCTCGCTTGGCGACCTCGGTGCGGTCGCCCATGTGAGGGGTGACTACCTCGCGGCGGGCGCACTCTACGCGGAGGCGCTCGAGCTAGCCGAGCAGGCAGGCTACGCACAGCAGGTTGCCCGCTGCCTGTCAGGCCTTGGCAGGATCGCGCTGCACGGCAACGACCTCGCCGCCGCCGAGTCGTATTACGAGCAGAGCATGGCCAGGTTCGCCCAGATCGGCGACCTGCGCAGGACCACGCTCATGCTCGGCAACCTGGGGGTGGTCGCCATCCACGCCGGGGACATGCCGCTGGCGCGCGAACGCCTCGACCAGCACCTGCGCAACGCGCGCCGCCTCGGCGACCGCAAGCTCATCGGCGGCGCCCTTACCAACCTCGGCATGGTCTGCTACGACTCGGGCGACCTTGAGGAGGCCGGCGAACTGCACCGCGAGGCGCTGCGGATGGCCGAAGATCACGGCGACCGCCGGCTCGAGCAGGTCGCGCTGATCAACCTCGGGCTGGTAGCAGTGGCCCAGGCCGACTACGCGGCCGCGCGTACCCTGCACCGCCGTGCGCTTGCTCTCGCGGCCACCGTCGGCGAACCGCGAGCGATCGCGGAAAGCATCGAGGAACTCGCCCAGGCCGAAGCCGCCGACTCCCGCTTCGCCAGGGCCGCGGTCCTGATCGGCGCCTCCCAGGCCCTGCGGGCAGCCATCGACTCCCCCATACCCAAGTCCGACCTGGCACGCTTCGAAGCCGCCGTTGAGTCAGCCCGCGACGCGCTCGGCCCAGCCAAGTTCGGCGAGCTACGCCAGGCCGGCGCGGCCCTCCCCACCGACGCGGTACTCGAGTTCGCCCGCTCAGAATCCGCCGGCCCGCCGCCCGCCACCACCTAGCGGCGACTCACCCGGCGGCGACTCACCCGGCGGCAGGGGAATTACCGCATCGCTGACCACTTGATGTCGTTACCCGGCGCGACGGCAACGACAACGCTGGCTACTTGACGTTGTTCCCGCAGCATCAGGTAGCCAACGTTGCTGTCAGCCGGCCCTGGCCAGCGACATCGGTGGCTCCTTGTTGCTGCCGACCCTGGCGATTAGCCGGATTTGTCCGAACCGGCGCGGGTGCCCCCCGCAGCAGTCCGTCCTGGCTAAGATTGGCGCCAGAAGTTCAGCTTGCGAGTTCGCCTGACCTGACGTCTGGCGGGTTCCTGACCGGGCGGGCCCGCCGCCGCGCCCGGCCAGGAACCCCGTTTCAGTCGCCGATCGGCAGCGGATCGACGGCGAGGCTTTCCTCACCCTCAAGCAGGGCAGGCGCCCGCGACAGCACGTCAGGCCGGACGGCACCGAGCACGAGCGCGTACACGGCGCCGACGAGAATGAGCCCGATCGTCAGCCAGGGCAGGATGTTGTAAGGGCTGGGCTGGCCGGGCCGCAGGTCACCCCAGACGGGAATCGCGAGCACGATCACCCCGATGACCGGCGTCACCACCCACAGCCAGACGTTCTTGTGAATGCCACGCGCCCTGAGCTTGGCCCACTCCACGACCAGCGCGACGTTCGCGACCAGGTACATGATGATCAGCCCGAGGATCCCGTACGTTCCGAGGAACCCGGACGCGGTGCCAGGATCGGTGAACGCGGTGGAGACCACGCCGATGAGGATGCTCGGCGCCACGAAGGCAACGGCCGCGACGGCCGGCGTCTTGAACCGGGGATTGATCCCGGCCAGCGACCGGCTCCACAGCCCGCCCCGTGCGCCGGCGAAGATCACCCGCGAGGTCTGGGTGTTCGCCGCAACATAGGAACTGGTCACGCTCGACAGGAACACCCAGGTGATCAGCGGAGCAACGAACGGCAGGAACGCCTTCGCCGCGGTGTGGAACGGGTTCGGGTTGGCGGCCAGGCTGCCGGCGTGCCCGACACCGAACGCCGTGACCAGGGCGTAAGAGCCGACCACGTAAATGATCCCGCTCACGACGACCGTGCCGATGACCGCTACCGGCACGTTACGCCTGGGGTCGCGTGTCTCCTCGGCAAGCGGCGCCGCCGCCTCGAACCCGCCGAACGCCAGCACCGCGAGGCTGAACGCGAGCAGAACGTCGCTTGACTTGCCGCCAGGCCAGGAGAACGGCGTCGCGGAAAGCCCGCTCGCCCCGCCCCGTACGAGGATGGTCAGGCTCAGCGCGAGCAGCAGCACGACCTCGAACACGTAAAGCGCGACCGTGACCCTGACACCGAACCGCAACCCCACGACGACGGGCGCCACCACGAGCACGCCGTAGAGGATCGTCACGATCTGCGTGATGCCCCAGATATGCGGATTCCCGAGCACGTTCTGGACAATGTAGCTGCCGACGAAAATGTAAATGCCCCCGAACGCGATGATGTAGCCGAGAACCGTGATCACCCCGATCGCGACCGCGACCTTGGTGCCGATCGACCGGGTGATGTAGGTGATGAACGACCCCGCGCTCGGGTAAACGCTGGAAAACTGGGCCAGGCTGCTCCCCGTCGCCCCCATGCCGACCATGGAAATCAGGAAGATCAACGGGGCCGATGCCCCCGCGAGCGCGACCATGACCCCGGTGGTAAAGAACAGGTTGAACGCCGGCGCCACCTGGGCGAGGCCAGGCATGATGACGCCGAACAGGCCGAGTTGATCCCGCTCGAGTTTCTCTGGTGCTGTGCTGGCGGCCATGGATTTATGCCTTTCCTTGCCGTCGGATGAAATCGAGAAAGATCGCGTTGAACTCGGCCGGGTGCTCCCAGAGGCACGCGTGCCCGCCCTTTGCCGTGGCCCATTCCGAGCCGGGCACCGCCTCGTGAATACGCCGCGAGAGCGCGACAGGGATGAGGATGTCGTCCTCGCCGGCGAGCACCAGGGTCGGCGTCGTGATCTGCCCGAGCCTGCCGCTCGTGTCGTGGTTCTGTATCACCGCGAGCTGGGCCAGGTAGGCGTGCACCGGCTGGTCCATGTACCGCATCGCGGTCTCGAATTCCGCCAGGTCATCCGGCCGGTCCTCGAAGAACGGCAGCGTGAACGCCCAGAGCGTGACGTCGCGCATGACAAACGGCACCCCGAGCACAGGGGCGAGGTCCGCCCACATCGCGAACATCCGCGAGCAGAACGGTCCTGGAGATGCATACGTGCAGCCAAAGGTCACCGACCGCAGGTCGCCGGGATAGGCAAGCGCGTACTCCTGCGCGATCATGCCGCCCATCGAGACGCCCATCAGATGGAAATCCGTGATCCCTAGCTGGTCAACCAGCCCTTTGGCGTCGTCGGCCAGCATCCGGCTCGAATAAGGACCTGCTGGCTTGGAACTCGCACCGATGCCCCTGTTATCGATGCGAAGCACCCGGTAGCCGGCCGCCACGAAGTCGTCGAGCTGCCCGAACCACGTCTCGACGTCGTCGGCCAGGCCGTTGATCAAGACGATGGTTTCCTCGCCATCGCCGTCGAGCTTGTAGTGCAGGTCGATGTCATTGACCTTGGCCACCGGCATCGTTGCTACCTCCGGATCTGATGCGGATGCGGGCGTGAAGTTCGGTGAGCATCTCCTCGGTCAGCGAGAAGTGCTCGTCGGCTAGCGAGGCAGCCCGGTCGGCGTCCCCGGCAATGACCGCTTCTGCGAGCGTCGGATGCTGGCGGATGGCTAGCTGCCTGACCCTCGGGTTGTATGGTTCGGCGTCGAAGCCGAGATTGACCTCCCTGCGTATGCTCGCGCTGACCGCGACAAGCCGCGAGTTGTGGGCGGCACGGGCAATGGCCTGGTGAAGTGCGTGGTCGGCGTGGCGTGAGGCATCGCGGTCAGGCGCCCGCGCGTAGTCCTCGACGGCGGCGCGGATCGCCGCGATGTCTCGGTCGTCGCGCCGCTGGGCTGCCGTGCGCGCGATCGTCTGCTCGATCAGGCGGCGGAAGTCCAGTACCTCGGTCAGCTCCTGCCACGCCGGCTCGAGCGTCCGCCTGATCATCGCGTCAGCGTCTGACCCCGTTCCCGAATTCGTGCTCACGAACGTGCCGCCGTTGCGGCCACGCCTGGTCGTGACATAGCCAGCGGCCTGAAGCCGTTGCAGGGCCTCGCGCACGGTGGTCCTGCTCACCCCGAGCGTCGCCGCCAGCTCACGTTCGGTCGGCAGCCGCTGCTCGGCGACAAACTCGCCGAGCGCGATCGCGGTAACGATCCGCTCCGCGATCCGCTCGCCCGCGTTCTGCATCGCGATCGGTCCCAGGTACTCGCTCATCGCCGCCCGTGCTCACCTCCCTCACGCACCCTCGCCGCCAGCACTCGCCCCCCGCACCGCCCGCACCGCCAACCCATCACCGCCCGCCGCGGCCCGCACCCGTCGCTGACCCCGCACCCACGACCAGCCCTCGCACCATCAGCCCCGCAACCACCATCAGCCCCGGAATCACCAATTATGGTCTAGTGGACTGATGTTTAGACCATTTATCACAGAGCGCGGGAGCGAGTCAACCTCCAGCAGCGCTGGCGGGGGTCCGACGCGCGGCGACACTGCCTGGCATATCCGGCATATCGGGCGCACCGCCTCCGTGGCGCCGGCGCCAACGTCATCGTTGGCCACATGTTGCTGTTGGATGCGCAGGTTGCGCGGACAACGGTGGCTACTTGATGCTGCGGGAGTGACATCGCTGGAACTCCGTTGCTGTAGCCGGGGCCGGGCTTACAGCATCGGTGGACACCTGATGCTGTAAGCCGGGGATGCCCGGCCCGGCGCCGGGCGGAGACACCGGACCCGGCTACCCCTGGTACCCGCACCGCCACCCTCTGGAACTAGCGAAAAAGGCTCGCAAGGACGGCGGCCAGTAAGCGAACCTGGCCACGTGGAACTGCGAGAAGCCGCTGCAGCGTGGCGGCGCGACGGATTTGTAGTGCTCCCCGGCTATCTCGACGCCGAAGACGTGTCCGGGGTCTTCCCAAGTGCGGAGGACTACCACGCCGATCCGAATTCCGGGCGCAATCGCCGCTATACGGGAGACGAGTTCGGCGGAATAATCGAGTTCCCGTTCCAGGCCGTCGCCCTGTGCAATCTGGTCGTGCAGGACCGGCTCATTGACCTCGCCGAGGCCATCTTCGAGACCTCCGACCTTCGGATTTACGCCTCAGAACTCTGGGCCAAGTACACCGGTGCGGCCAGCTATGAGCAAGAACACCACCGCGACTACCTCAACCACACCCCGCTGGTCCCTTCGGCCGACTGGCGCTGGCGCGGCCTGGAGATCTTCATCTGGCTCTCCGACGTCACAGAAGCCCACGGCCCGACGCACATTGTGCCGCTGCCCGTGACCGCCGGCGTCCCGGCGCTGCCGCACGGTTACTGGCGCTCAGAACGGCCCGACTTCTACGAAGCGGAGGTATCGGCTGCCGGTCCGGCCGGCACCGTCGTCGCCTACAGCACGGAAACCTTCCACCGCGGCACCGAGATCACCGCCCCGCGCTCCGCCCGCTACAGCGCCCACGTCAGCTACCGCCGCGCCGACAACACCTGGACCAACCGCCACGCCTGGGGCGACCGCTCCTTCCACCCCCACTGGGCGCCTTTCGCAGAGCAGGCCTCGCTGCGCCAACTGCTGCTCTTCGGCTTTCCTCCGCCAGGCCATCCCTACTGGACCGAGGAAACCATTACGCAGCTAAAAGTCCGCTACCCCGGCCTGGATGCCCTCCCCTGCCGGGACTGAACCACCCGTGACGGGGCGGCCGCCCCGCTGCCCTTTACCGCCTCAACGAGCGGCGGGCGAGCGACGTGCTTTACCCGGCGATCCTCCGCCCCTTCCCTGGTTCATGAGCTTCCCTCGCGAGGAGTCTGGCGAGGATGAGCATGCGCAGCGCCGACGTGGGATGCAGGTCAGGCCGCTGTGTCTCAGCGCGGAGCGCATCCGGCGATTCTTCCAGGAAACGAATATCGTCAACTTCTGAACTGCGGCACCCGGCGATATGCCCCGCGAGCGTTTCCGATCGCTCCTGGGTAGTAATAACGGCAACGAACACTGGATTAACTATCGGGAATTCGACAATCGCAGAGACTATCCTGATCGTGCAGAAATCTGTGGCGAGCGCGAACTCCTCGGCGAAACCTCGGAGGGCTGCCGCGCTCACTGGGTCACGGCCCGCCGCCTGCCAGTCGGCGTCGGTGACTTGTTCTTCAAAGCTGACCGACCAGCATCCGGCCGAATAGACGGTGCCGGCGGGCCGCCTGGTCGCCACCACTTTGCGGTCGCCCGTTACCACCACGCAATGGACGGAGAGAATGCCGGGGAAGGCTACCGCATCCTGAAACCAGGCGCCGAGTATTCGGTCCGCGTTCTCTCTGAGCCGGTCGGGCCGCCGACTCATCGCATGATGAAACGAGGCGCCCTCTTCCCACGTTGTCTCCATCAACGACGCGCTCAGCCGCCCGGCCGACCGGGAAATCGAGATCGCCCGGTACTTGCGCTCCCATCCGTCCCCGACGGCGGCATAGTCTTCCGCCGCGGCGAGTTCCGCGATCCAGGCGGGGATGCCGCCTCCGCTGACGGCGAGATCAATGGTCGGGCCTTGCCCGTCGTCGGCCGGGGAAACGATCTCGATAGCGGTTGGCGTGATGATCCCGTCGCAGAAGTCATGCACTTTGGCGGCGAGTTTGGCTAGCGGAGCCGCCGCAGGCAACGACGACTCGGTGGCCTGCTCACTGGCGTGCAACACTAGCCAGGCCCTGAGTGCTCGCTCACCGCTTTGCCGCGCGGCGCTCACCTGGGTATCAAGAGCCTCAAGACAAGCCTGCTGCACATGCCAGGACAAGGACGGACGCAGCAACTCAGCGATCAGCGCGGCTCTGGCCAGCGGGTCTTCCGATCGACCGAGGCAACGCGCAATGGGTATGCGAATGAATACCGTGTCATGAGTAAAGGACCGCAATAGCGCGGCGAGCAGCGGTTGCGTCAGGTGCCCGCTCACAATTCGCTCGTACGCATATTCAGCGTACTTCTCCACGACGCGCCAATCAGAATAACTGTGCTCGCGCTCGTCAATGGGATTAAGATTAGCTATTATCTCGTCCTCTTCCACGTCTGGCACGGACTCTACGATAGGGTACGTGAGCTTGTTTTTGCTGACAATCACAGCCCGCCGCACCCTGGATTCCAGATTTGGCTGCACGACGACTTCACCGAGAAGTTCAATGCACATCTGCCTGGCCTCTCCTGCCAGGGCGTCGCCCAATCGCCCAAGAGCCTCGGCCACCTCGCCAAGCAGGCCAGGGTCATCGCCTTCATCAACAAGCTTCCTGGCGAACACGGTGAGCGCTCTCAGCGCGTCCGGATGCTGGTACACGGCGAGCGCTTCGACGAAGCGCTTGCGAAGCCGCCATCGGCCGAGTCCCCGGCTCAGTGCCGGTATGGCCCGCTCGGGAAGTCCGGCCCGCCAGTCCTGAAGCGAATCAAAGACCGAGGCGAGCGAGCTGGCGACTTCCTGACTCACCTTCGGGTCAGGGCCAAGCGAACTTCCGCCGACCGCGGCCTCGTGACGAACGGATGCGACCGCTGCCCCATCGAGGCATTCCAGAATGAAGGGCATCAAGATCGCGATCTTATCCCTGATCACGTAAGTAGCCGCCCAGGAGCGTGCCATCCAGTCATCTCCAAGGCGTTTCCGGTCAAGAATGCGCAGCAATTCGGTGAATAGTTCACGAAGCACTCCATGATCACCGCGATCATGAGCGATCTGCGCAAGCATGGCCAGCACTGGCCAGCCGACTCCGACAGCTGCCCGCTGGTAGACGAGCTGGCGCCGGCTCGCCGCGCCATCGCCGTCGACGAGCAAGCGCGCCATGTTGAAGCAGTCAAGCAAGTCGTGCCCGAGTCGCACCGTCGCGGATAGCCCGGTCAGCCGGCTGCGCAGCTTGCCCGCTGCCTCAAGCACAGCGAGGTCGGCCGCTCCCACTCCAGTCGCGTCAAGCGCGGTTACCAGATCAGCACGACTTACCTCATAGGACATCACCGTGAATTGCTGCTCGGCCACGATTACCAGCAGATGCTCGAGGTTGCGCCCGCGCATATCGGCTCCAGCCGGCCTGCGGTATGAATTCCACAGTACTTGCAGCAAGCCTGTCTCCGATTTGGGCAGTACAATCGAGTGCTGCGGTTGCTCAAGCGTGATGTCAAAGAAGATCGGCGTCAGCAGCACCGGCGAATACGGAACGCCTTGCACGCTTTCCCGCAAGATTCTCTTGACGAATGCGGGCTCGAGCGCTGGCACCTGCCGACGTTCAAAGCTCAGGTCTAGAAATCGCCGGTCCCAGAATTCCGTACGGCAGGTGACCAGCAGACACGAAGAGTTCGCGAGCTCTCTGAGCAGCTCCCGCACCGTTTCAGCGCTGGCCACGTCAACAATGGAATCCAGGCCATCCACAAGAAACAAGATCCGGCGATTCAGTTCCCTTCCGGCGGCGAGGAAGCTAGTCAGGTCCTGCTTTGCGTCGATGCCGAGTCTCCTGCTGAGGGCGGGAAGGCCGCCGAGCACATCGTCCCTCGACAGCACCACGGGAAGGCTCGGCGGATCCGCCAGCATCTCCCTGACCAGGCAGGCAGCCAATACCGATTTACCGCTGCCGGCAGCACCGGTCAGCACCATCGAAACAGATCTTTCCGCGACCGGGCGAAGCACTAGGCGCCAGGCTTCTCCCCAGAAGTCCACTCGGTCACCGGGCAGTAGCTGGTCGCACCATGATCGTGCCAGCAACCGGAGGTCGGGTTCGCCAGTGCCCGCGGCCAGGAAAGCCATGTCATACAGTCTCTGAGCCCTCGCGCAATTGCACTAGTCCGAAGCGGCAGTGGAATGATGTTTACTATGGGGGATGATTTCGGCGCGGTCTTCGAAGTGGCGATCGGCCCCGCCAGCACTCCTGGCTGGTTTCAGGTTAACGTCATAGGCTCGGCCGCCGGCTCAGCCTCCGCCACTGTCAGCCTTGACGTCGATGCCCTGCACGTGAGGCGCGAGGAACTCCAGACCGCGATCCTGGCGTCCGCGACCTCTACCCGGCAGATCCTTGCCCGAGCCGAGCGCCCGGTGAGGGAAGTTGGCGAAGCCCTCTTCACCGCCCTCCTTGGCACCGCTCCGATCGCGGAACAGTACCGGGCTTGTGGCGCTCTGGCCGCCCAATCGGAGCAAACGTTGCGGGTCGTGTTGCGGATCGGGACGCCGGAACTCGCGGAACTGCCCTGGGAGGCTATGTACGACCCGGTGTTCGGTTACGTGTGCCGACATGAGCAGCTTGTCAGGCAAATCCCCGTCGCCTCGGTTCCGGCGCCGATGACGGTCAGGCTGCCGCTTCACATTCTCGCAATAATCTCCTCGCCCTCCGATTTTGACACGATTGACGTCGACCGGGAGCGCGACCGCCTGACCGAGGCCCTCGCCGAGCCCATCCGCGCCGGCCTGGTCGAGATCGGCTGGGTACGTGACGCAACGTGGCCGGGTGCGCATCTTGAACTCGTTCGCGGACGCTGGCATGTGGTCCACTTCACCGGCCACGGTGGCTTCGATGCCAGCCAGGATCTGGGCGTCCTGGCCCTTATGCGGCCCGACGGCCGCGCCCTCAGAATCCATGCCGACCAGTTCACCGACCTCCTGCGCCAGGCAAAGCCAATGCCCCGCCTAGTCGTGCTGAACTCGTGCGCGGGCGCCGCCGGCAGCACTACCGACTTGTTCTCCGGAACGGCTGGCGCCCTGGTACGGGCGGGCGTGCCGGCAGTTGCCGCTATGCAATACGAGATCACCGACGCCGCGAGTGCCGCCTTCGTGCAGGGCTTCTATACCGCTCTCGCCTACGGCCGGGGCATCGACGAGGCCATGTCAAGCGGTCGCGTCGCGATACTGGGCACCTCAAACCGGACGCTGGAATGGCTCACCCCTGTCCTTTACCTCCGCGGTCACCAGACCCGCTTGTTCAACCCGCCAGCGAAGGCAGGCAGCCCTGCGAGGCTGACGGGTCTCCGCGCGACGATTGAGTCGTCTGCCTTGTACAGGCCATCGCATGTTCTGAAGCACCAGGCGCAGGTGAACTGCGTAGCCTTCGGCATGAACGGCACCTTGCTCGCTACCGCCGGCGAAGATCACACCGCGCAGCTATGGGATACCGAGACCGGCACCAGCGCCCGAGCTCTCAGCGGGCACGAGGGACGCGTGAATGGCGTGGCATTCAGTCCAGATGGCACCGTTCTCGCTACTACGAGCGACGACCAAACTATTGGATTGTGGGACACGCCAACCGGCACTCTGATCCGCACGCTTTCCTGTGGCGCCTACAGCTTCCCGAGAGGGGTTGCCTTCAGTCCCGATGGCAGAACTCTTGCCACCGCCAGCAGCTACAAGACGGCCCTGCTGTGGGATACCGCGTCTGGCGCCCTCAGGCGGAGGCTAACTGGCCACACCGATTTGGTTCGGGGCATAGCCTTCAGCCCAGACGGAGCCGTGCTCGCCACTGCAAGCGACGACCGCACCGCCTGTTTGTGGGACGGTATCACCGGTGCTCTGATCCGTTTCTTCACCGGACACACCGACTGGGTGGGCGGCGTGGCCTTCAGCCCTGACGGTGCCATGCTGGCCACCGCCAGCCGCGACCATACCGTCCGGCTCTGGGACACCAACTCAGGCACTCTTATCCGTACCCTCACCGGGCACGCCGACATAGTGTGGGCAGTCGCGGTGAGCCCTGACGGCACGCTCGTCGCGTCGGCTAGCCGCGACAAAACCGTGCGTCTGTGGAATGCCCGCTCAGGGGAATTCGTTGACGCGCTCGCCGGTCACACGGAAGCCGTCTGGGGCGTAGCTTTCAGTCCCGACGGCGCCATCCTCGGCACGGGCGGCTGGGACAAGACCGCGCGCCTGTGGAAACGGTAGTTCAGCCCGCAGCTAGCACCAGCCCGCTCGTCGGCACGCCGGTCCCCGCTGTCACCAGCACCGGCCCGTCCCCCTCTACTTGGTTGACCGACGTACCCCGGACCTGCCGCACCCCTTCGGCGATGCCGTTCATGCCGTGGATGTAGGCCTCCCCCAGTTGGCCGCCGTGGGTGTTCAGCGGCAGCCGGCCACCGACCTCGATGGCGCCGTCGGCGATGAACCCAGCAGCCTCGCCCCGGCCGCAGAAGCCCAGTTCCTCTAGCTGCATGAGCACGTACGGCGTGAAGTGGTCGTACAAGATCGCGGTCCGCACATCGGCAGGAGAGTACCCCGACTGGCGCCACAACTGCCGGGCGACGATGCCCATTTCCGGAAGCCCGGTCATGTCGTCCCGGTAGTACGACGTCATCGTGAACTGGTCGCGTCCGCTCCCCTGCGCGGCCGCCGCAACAGAGACCACTGGCTGCCGCAAGGACCGTGCCCGCTCCACGCTGGTCACTACCACAGCGACCCCGCCGTCGCTTTCCTGGCAGCAGTCGAGCAGCCGCAGGGGCTCGGTGATCCACCGGGACGACTGATGGTCCTCGAGGGTGATCGGCCGCTGGTAGAACCAGGCGTGGGGATTGTTAGCCGCGTGCTTGCGGTCGGCGACCGCCACGACACCGAAGTCGGCAGAAGAAGCCCCGTACACGTGCATGTACCTGCGCGCCATCATCGCGACCGTGGCCGCCGGCGTCGAGAGCCCGATCGGGTAGTGCCAGCTATTGTCGATGCCCGACGACGTCGCTATCGAAGACGCACCGACCGCGACCTGACCGAAGCGGCGGCCTGACCGCTCGTTCATGGCCCGGTAGCAGACGACCACGTCGGCAGCCCCGGTCGCGATCGCCATCGCGGCCTGGTGCACGGTCGCGCACGCGGCCCCGCCACCGTAGCCGATCAAGCTGAAGAACGTCAGCTCGGGAACGCCAAGCTCACGGGCGACCGCGATCTCGGCGTTGCTGTCCATCGAGAACGTGACCATGCCGTTCACGTCAGAAGGCGAGAGCCCAGCATCAGCAAGCGCAGCCCGGACCGCCTCGGCGGCGAGCCGCAGTTCGCTCCGTCCGGATTCCTTGGAGAACTCGGTCGCCCCGATCCCGGCGATCGCTGCCCCGGTCATGACTCGCTCCCTGGAATCTCGACCACGACCGTGGCGATCACGTGATCGCCCAGGCTGTTCCGGCCTGTCACGGCGACGGTGTGCAGGGAACCTTCCCGCGACGTGACCGCCCCGGTAAACCGCAGCGTGTCGCCCGCATAACAAGGCGCCCCGAGCCGGATCGAGATCGACCGGAACACCGCGGAAGGTCCGGCCCAGTCAGAGACGAACCGCTGGACAAGCCCGGTCGACGTGAGGATGTTGACGAAGATGTCCTTGCTGCCGCTCGCCACGGCGAAATCGCGATCGTGATGAACGCGGGTGAAGTCCCGCGTCGCTAGCGCCGCACCAACCACGAACGTCGTCGTCGCCTCGACGACGAGTTCGGGAAGCTCGGCGGGCCGCCAGGCCGGCAACGTCAGCTCGTCGTCGACCTTGAGGAACGCCGCCTCGACCGGCAAGCCGACCCGCACCGCCTCCGTAGCGATCCCGACCAGCTCGCCAAGTACTCGCACCCCTTCGGGCAACTCAACCAGCGCGAGCACCATCGGCAGCTTCTTGCCTGGCACCGGGGGATGCCGGTGCACGATGAAGCTGAACACCTCCCCTGTCCCGGCCGCGACCACGTACTTAGCCTCCGCCGATCCGCAGGCCATGCACATCGGCCCGGGCGGATGCCGCAGCGTCCCGCAATCGACGCAGCTTTGGATCCGCAGCTCGCCAACGGAAGTCCCGGCCCAGAAGAACGCCGTGTCCGCCGAGATCACCGGCCGCATCGGCTCCCCGAGCGAGGGCATGGGGCCGGAGGCAGCAGGCCGGAACTTCAGGATACGGAAATCCATCGTCCCGACGACCTCGTCCCCCACGTACCAGGTATGCCTGGTCGTGAAGAAATACCCCTCGCCAAGCGCGGTCCGCTTGGGCCCCACGAGGTCGGTCAGGCTCACCGTGATCGAGACCTGCTCTCCGAGCCGCAGGTACCGGTGATACACCTGATCACAGTTGGTGGCCACCACAGAGGTGAACCCGGCGGCGTCAAGCGCGTTCACGATCCGTCCCATCGGATCGGAGCTGTCGCGGTCAAACTGCCGCTGCCCCGCCATCGTCCACACCTGGATCATCGCGGGCGGCGCGACCTCGCCCGCGGTCCACACCGGGCTGGCGTCCCCCATCGCCTCGACCCAGTTCTCGATGATCGGCAAGTTCACCGGATCGCGAGCCAGCCGCGGCTCAGATTCCCCGGCCGCGATGATCTCCTCAGCGATCGTCAGGAGGTCAGTCATCGCGGTACTCGCGGCAACTTAAGACCAGCCATCGCGATCAGCTCCCTCTGCACCTCGTTGACCCCGCCGCCAAACGTCAGCACGAGGTTCCGCTTCACCTGCACATCCAGCCACCGCATCAGCTCCGCCGTCGCCGGATCGGCCGGATCACCATGGCGTCCGACGAGGTCAAGCAGCATCTGCCCGAACCGCTGAATCCGCACGGACCCGAACACCTTCGTCGCGGAAGCATCGGCCACCTGCACGGTCTCTGACACCGCGACCTGCCAGTTCAGCAGTTCGTTGACCCGCATGCTGGCGTTCACCTCGGCCAGCACCCGCCGCACGTCAGGCCGCTCATCAAGAGAGCGGGCGACGGCCCACTCCCGCACCCGGTCAAGCAGCGCCCCGAGCCGCCCGGAAGGGCCTAGCATCACCCGCTCGTGATTGAGCTGGGTCGTGATCAGCCGCCAGCCGCCGTTCTCCTCCCCCACCAGCATCGAGACCGGCACCCGCACGTCGGAGTAGTACGTCGCGTTCACGTGGTGCGCGCCGTCTGCCGTAATGATCGGCGTCCAGGAGAACCCCGGATCGGCCGTGGACACGATCAGGATCGAGATCCCCTTGTGCTTGGGCGCCGCAGGATCAGTTCGGCAGGCCAGCCAGATGTAGTCAGCGTCATGCGCCCCGGTCGTGAAGATCTTCTGGCCATTCACGACGTAATGGTCGCCGTCTCGCACCGCCCGCGTAGTCAGCGAGGCAAGGTCGGTCCCCGCCCCAGGCTCGGTGTACCCGATCGCGAAGTGCACGTCCCCGGCCAGAATTCTCGGCAGGAACTGAGCCTTCTGCTCGGGAGTGCCGAACTCCTGCAGCGTCGGCCCGACGGTCTGGAGCGTCACCGACGGCAGCGGCACGTCCGCACGAGTCGCCTCGCTGGCGAAGATCTGCTGCTCGACCTGCCCGAAGCCGCGCCCGCCGTACTCCGCCGGCCACCCCACGCCCAGCCAGCCGTCAGCACCCATCCGCCTGATCAGTTCCTTGTAGACATCGCCGTGCCGGTCGGTCAGCATCGCCTCGCGTTCAGAAGGCGGAATCAGCCTGGCGAAATAAGCCCGCAGTTCGTCCCTGAGCGCGACCTGCGTTTGTGTTAGTTCGATGAACACGCCAGCACCTCAAGCCGGTAATCAGCCCCGCCAACGAACCGGGAAAGGTCGGTGATCATCGCCGAGTACCTGTGCAGCGGATACTCGACGTCCACCCCGATCCCGCCATGCAAGTGATGACAGGTACGCAGCGCTTCAGGCGCCTCTCGCGCCAGCCAGTAAGCGGCAACGTCCAGATCCTCGTCCGCGTCAAGCCCGTCAGCCAGGCGCCAGCAAGCCGACAGCGCGGCCAGGTGCAGCGTCCTCGACGCTATGTAGACGTCGGCGATCTGCTGCGCTACCGCCTGGAACGTCGCCAGCTTCCGGCCGAACTGCTCACGCTCCGCCACGTACCCGGCGGTCAGCTCGAGTGCCCCGGCCAGCGCGCCGTCGCCCATGGCAGCAGCCCCGGCACAGGCCAGCCGGTAAAGATCATCAAGAGCATTTTCTGCCAGAAAGCCCGCGACGGCTGCACAGGAAAGGGAGACGGTGTATTCGGGGCCTGGGCCGGAAGCTGGGGTCGGCGTCAGCGTGACTCCAGTTCCTGACCGGTCAACCACGGCGACCGTACGGCCGCCGCCCGGCAGCGAGGCGGGCACCAGGATCCAGCGGGCCTGCGCCGCGTACGGCACGCCGACCTTGGTCCCCGTCACGGTCCCCGAGGCAACGTCGGCGACAGTCGACGGTGATGCGGGCATCACCGTCGACTGCTCGCGCACGGCGCCGGTCAACAGCACCTCGCCCGTAGCAACTCCGGGCAGCACGAGTTCGGCCAGTTCCCTGCTCCCCCAGCGAGTCACCGGCAGTACGCCGAGCATGATCGTCGCGAGCGCGGGCACGGAGACGGCCTTACGTCCGACTTCGGTCAGCAATACGGCGACGTCGAGTACGCCAAGCTCGTCGCCGTCCAGCCACGCGGGCAATGCCAGCGCGAGCAGTCCCGCCTTAGCCAGGTCCTCCCAGGGCGAGTCGCCCGCGTCAGCGAGCACGTCAGCCGTAGAGGCGGCGATCACCTTCTGGGCTTCACTGAACTCGAAGTTCACTTAGCGGCCCTCCTCGCGGGGCAAGCCGAGCACCCGTTCAGCGACCAGAGTGAGCAGTACCTGCGTTGTCCCGCCCGCGATGCTCAGGCACCTGGTCAGCAGGAACTCCTGCACGGCCGCGGCGGCGTGGCCGTCCTCGGCGGCACCGCGTTCCCCGCTAAGTACCAGGGCCGTCTCCGCGATCGCCTGCCGGTGCGAGACCCCGAGCAACTTCTTCACGGCGGCCAGTGAGTCCGGCCGATGGGCATCAGCCAGCCGGTCGTCGATCGCCGACAGTGCCAGGCCCTCGGCCAGGCGGGCGCCGACCGCGTCGAGCATGGTCAGGTTCGCTCCCTTGGCGACCGTCGTCAGGAGCTGCTCGAGCTCGGCGCTGAGACCGCCGCCGCGTACCATTGCCACCCGCTCGGTCGCCAGCGTCGTCCGCGCGATCTTCCAGCCGTCGCCAGGCTGCCCGACCACGCAGTCGTCTGGCACGAAGACCTCGTCGAGGAACACCTGGTTGAACATCTGCCGGCCGGTCATCTCGCGCAGCGGCCTGATCTCAATGCCGGGTCCCTTCATCGGGACAAGGAAGTACGTGATCCCCTTGTGCTTAGGCACGTCGGGGTCGGTCCTGGCCAGGCAGATAGCCCAGTCGGCCTGGTGCGCGAGCGAGGTCCAGACCTTCTGCCCCGTGATCGACCAGCCTCCGTCGGCCTTGACGGCCCTGGTGCGAAGCGACGCCAGGTCCGAGCCCGCCTCCGGCTCAGAGAAAAGCTGGCACCAGGTGATGTCACCGCGCAGCGTCGGCTCGGCGAAGCGTTCGAGTTGCTCTTGCGTGCCGTGCTGAGCGATAGCGGGAATCGCCCAGTTGCCGATCGCCAGGTCGGGCCGCGTGATGCCGACGGCGGCCAGTTCCTCATCGATGATCCTGACCTCGGCTGGGGTGACCCCGAGGCCGTACGGCTTCGGCCAGGCCGGCGCCACGTAACCGACTTCGGCGAGTCCCTTGCGTACTCGTTCCGGCGGGACGGCGGACGTGGCCTTGGCGACGAGTGCTGCCGCCTTGCGTACGTCCGCCGCTCGCCCGGACTCTTCCTGGCCTGCCCGGTGCCTGCGACTGCCATCAAGCGCAAGCTCGGCCGCCCGTGCTCGCCAGATCGCGCTGCCGCCGAGTAGCTGGCGGAGCGCAAGCGCACGGCGCAGGTACAGGTGAGCGTCGTGTTCCCAGGTAAAGCCGATGCCCCCGAGCACCTGAACGCAGTCCTTGGCGTTGTCGACTGCGGCGTCCAGCGCGAGCGCGGCGGCCGCCGCGCTCGCCAGCGGAAGCTCATCGGACGCGTGGGACGCCGCCAGCGCGGCGTCCCACGCCAGCGCGGTCACCAGTTCCGAGCGTCCGAGCATGGTCGCGCAGAGATGCTTCATCGCCTGGAAGGAGCCGATCGGCCGGCCAAACTGCATCCTGGTCTTGGCGTAGTCAGACGCCGTCGTGACGCACCAGGCGGCGATCCCCGAGGCGTCGGCGGCGGCGAGAGTCGCGGCCAGGTCGGACACCAGCCCGGGGCGGAGGTCAAGCACCTGCACGGGCGGCACTCGCAGCCCGTCGAGCGTTACGTCCCCGAGTGCACGGGAGAAGTCCACGGGAGCTCTCGGCGCGATCCGTACTCCCGGCCCGGACGACTCAAGCACGAACCACGTCTCACCAGCATCTGACTCCGCCGCGAGCAGCAAATGCGTCGTATCGCCAGCGCCAAGTACCAGGCTGGCCGTGCCCGTCACGGTCAGGCCCCCGCCGGGGGACTCAACCGCGATCAGCCCTCCGCTCCGCAACGGCACCGCCACCGAAGCAGTGCCCGCCCCGAGTTGCTCAAGCAGCGCATGCCCAGCCGGCAGCACCAGTCCCGCGATCAGCGTCGGAAGGACCGGCCCGGGAGCCAGCGTCAGCGCCAGCGCTTCGGTCACCACGGCCACGTCCACGACGCTGCCGCCCGCTCCGCCTTCGCTTTCCGGCACGGTGATCGTGAAGACGCCTGCCTCAGTCAGCCCGTGCCAATTGGCCGCCGACCATGGTTCTTGACCGGAGCGCCCGCCGAGCGTTTCGAGATCACGGACGGCCGGGATGGTGTTGGCTCGCTTGGCCCACTGGGCGACCGACTCTGCCAGCGCGAGCTGTTCGGGCGTCAGAGCGATGGCCAAGTGTTCTCCCAGGTGATCCTGCCGGCCGGCAACTAGAACACGTTACAATAATCGGCATGCCGGCTGCCAGGACCGCGAGTCCCACATCCGAGCCTGAGCTCGGCTCGGCCGCGCAGCGGGAGCGGCGCAAGCGGATACTCGATGCGACGCTCACGCTCGCCTGCAAAGGTGGCTACGACGCCGTGCAAATGCGGGCGGTCGCCGAGCAGGCAGACGTCGCACTCGGGACGCTTTACAGGTACTTCCCCTCCAAGATCCACTTGCTCGTGTCAGGGCTGGCGAGAGAGTTCGAGCAGGCCAAGGAGAAACTCGACCGGCAGCCGATTCCCGGAGACAGCCCCGCCGACCGGATGATCTACGTGCTGAACAAGGTCACCAAGAGCATGCAGCGGGAGCCGTTGCTGTGCGAGGCGATGACCAGGGCCTTCATGTTCGCCGACCCGAGCGCGGCCAGCGAGGTCGCCGCGGTCGCCGGGCTCATGGAGGAGATGCTGACCGGGGCGATGCACGAAGGCGAACCCACTGCGGACGAACGGGCGATCGCGCGGGTGGTCGGGGATGTGTGGCTGTCGAACCTGGTGGCGTGGGTAACCAGGAGGGCGTCGGCCCAGGACGTGACCGATCAGCTCGAGCTGACCGCGCGGCTGCTGCTCAGGTAGGTTTCGGCGCGCGAGGCAGCTTGCCGCCGTACCAGGTCTCGATCAGCCAGCGGGAGATCGACAACGACGGCGG
>DATJLT010000002.1:0-5840 GCA_035509195.1 Streptosporangiaceae bacterium
TGGCTCCCGGTACGGAACCCCTGGAAAAGCCCCTGAAAGATCAGCCATTCGCTGACGAACCCGTTGAACGGCGGAAGTGCCGCTATGCCGAGCGTGCCGATGAACGCGATGATCGCGGAGCGCGGCAGCCGGTGCACGAGACCGCCGAGACGGTCCATGTCCCTGGTTCCCGTAGCGTGCTCGACGACTCCCGCCTCAAGGAACAGCAAGGTCTTGTACGTTCCGTGGTTCGCCGCATGGTAAAGGCCAGCCAGCAGCAGGAACGCCCACAGGTCTCGCTGGCCGTAGGCGCCGAAGATCATGGCCGCTCCGAAGGCGGTGATGACGATCCCCGTGTTCTCGATCGTTGAGAACGCGAGGAAGCGCTTGATGTCGTGCTCGGTCAGCGCGTACAAGATCCCGATCGCCGCGGTCAGCGCGCCGGCTCCCATCGTGATCAGTCCTGTCCAGGCAGGCTCGGCAGGCAGCAGCCGGAACGCGAACAAGGCGATGCCGTAAGCGCCGAGGTTGACGACGAGGCCGGACAGGAATGCCGAGCCGTCCGCCGGCGCGACCGGGTGAGCTTCTGGAAGCCAGACGTGCAGCGGCACCAGTCCGGCCTTGAAGCCGAAGCCGGTCAGCGCGAGCAGGTAGGCCGCGTCGCGCCAGCCCGCGGGCACCACGTGCGCGTGGGCGGCAATAACGCCCAGCTCGACCGAGCGGGTCTTGGTGGCGAGAATCACGAAGGCGGCAACGATCAGCACGAATCCGATCTCTGACAGTGCAAGGAACCAGAACGCGCCGCTGGCGACCTCGACCCGCCGGGGAGAACGCAAGATCATCAGGTAGCAGAGCAGCGCGACCGTTTCCCAGGCGACGAGGAAGGTCACCAGGTTTGCCGCGGCGAGCACGGCCAGGCACGCCAGGAAAGCAAGGTTGAATGAGGCCAGGTACAGCCCGGTGCCAGGACCCGGCTCGTGGTACCTGACCGCGTAGCAGGCGATCGCGACCGCGACCAGCCCGAGCAGGGCGGCGAACACGCCGGCCAGGCTGCTCACCTGCAACTGCAGCGTCCCGACCACCGACGCGGCGGCAGCACCCGCACCGCCGGCGCTCACCACGGGCGTGCTCCCCTGCCACACCGCGGAGACGCCGCCGCCGATCGCCGCGACCCCTGCCAGGGCGGAAACCGCGCACCCGGCCCAGAGCCAGGGCCGCCCGCCACGTCCTGCCGCAGCGAGCAAGGCCGCAAGTACCCACCCGCCAGCAGCCACATAACACCAGATCAGTGTGTTCATCCGGCCACCTCGAATGGCAGGCTCGAGACCTTTTCATAAAGGCGGCCGACCGCGACGAGCAGTCCTTGCAGCAGCGCGAAAGGACTCGGCGGGCAGCCGGGTATCCACACGTCGACAGGCAGCACCTCGCCGACCGAGCCGTGCACGAACGCGTCAGCCTGGTAAACGCCGCCAAGCGCGCACGCGCCGGTCGCCACCACGATCTTCGGTCCTGGCATCGCCTCATAGGTCTTCCTTGCCGCCACGTCGAAGGCCCTGATCATCGGGCCGGTGACCAGCAGCAGGTCGGCGTGGCGCGGAGCGGGAGTAAAGAAGAACCCGAGCCGGTGCAAGTCATAGTGCGGAGCCGTGAGCAGCCTGATCTCCTGTTCGCATACGGCGCACGAACCGGTGTCGAGGGTCCTGATGTGGAGGCTGCGGCCGAACTGGCTGGCGATGCGGTGCCTGAGTTCGCCAGCGGCGGCCTGGATCGCGGCCTCGGCCGGCTCCCCTGACGGCATAGGGTCGCGGGTGCTTGCTGGCGGCAAAGGATCTTGATCTTTGTTCATCGGCCGGCCTCCGGCTTGAGCGGTATGCGCTTGACCAGGTCACGACGGCTGGTCGCGGCGAGTTCGAAGTGCCCGCTCTCGCGGACGGCGGGCGAGGCCTGCTCGCAGCGGCCGCACGCGGTGCACGCGCCGGCGTCGAAGACAAGCTCGGCGCCTTCACGTTTCAGCGCGCGGCTCGGGCAGAGCGCGGCAAGCTGGTCCGCTTCTTCCGGCCCGATCGCACCAGGCCGGAAGGCGGGGGGCGTGGGCAGGAGGGCTGTGGCCTGGTCAGCTCTGGCCGGATAGCGGGTGGTCACGACGCCCCGGCTGAGCCCGCGCAGGAACCACAGCGTCATCGCCGGCTCACCTCGCCATTCCCGCGACCGTCAGCCAGAAGCTGGCCTCGATGATCGGCACGTCAGTGAACACGTTCTGCGACCGGCAGGCGTCGTCGAATCCGCGCCAGTTCCTGACCGAGGCCGGCCTGAGCCTGGCACGCGCGATCTGGCCGCGGTCGTCGAGCCGCACCCAGGCCAGCGCCTCTCCCCTGGACGACTCGGCCCAGCCAAGGCCGCTCCCCGCGCGGGCAGGAGGCTCGGTGCCGCCGCTCGCGGTTCCCGCGTCTAGCAGTTCGCCGATCAGGCGTACTGACTCGGCGGCTTCGTCCTGCATGACCTCGAACCTGGCAAGTACGTCGCCGGTTTTGCGTACCGCGATGGCGGGCGGATGGCTGGCGTAGGGCGGGGACGGCTGGGTCAGCCTGGTGTCAATGGCTATCCCAGAGGCACGGGCGACCGGCCCGACGAGGCCGAGGCGGCCAGCCTGCTCCGCGGTGACGATGCCCGTGGCTTCGAGCCGGTCGGCGAACGAGTTGGTGGCAAGCAGTGCCGAGGCCGCCCGGCGCAGTTCGTCGTGTACGCGGGGCAACTCGGTGCGCAGCACCTCGGCGTCTGGCGCGCGGCGGGTGCCTCCCGTGTCAAGCACGCCGAAAAGGTACCTGTGACCGAACGCCGCGGCGTTGAGCCGCAGGAGCTTCTCCAGCACGATCTCGGCGGCGGACTGCCCGACGCTCAGTCCCGTGGCGGCGCATAGAGCCGCTGTCGCGGCGGCGTGGTTGTAGAGCCGCTCAAGTTCCAGCGCGACCGCCCGTGTCCGCTGGACGTCAGCGGCAGGCTCCAGGCCGGCGGCGGCCTCCACGGCCGCCGCGAAGGCCCAGCCCATCGCCACCGCGCTGAGCCCTTCCGCCCGCTCGACCGTGAACAGCGCCGCGCGCGGATCCTGGCCTTGCAGCCGCCATTCCAGGCCCCTGTGCTTGTGCCAGGTAAACAGGTAGAGGTCGACCATCTCCTCGCCGCTGGTGACCAACCCGTAGTACAGCGATTCGACGCCGACCTGCCGTACCGGGCCGAAGGGGAACTCGAAAGCGTGCCCGCCGACCGTGTGCGGCGCCCGAAGTTCGGCAGGCTCCTGCTCCGGCTGCCTGCCGAGGCGTGGGAAGCCTGGACCTGCGTGGGGCGGCAGCACGACCCGGTTCAGCGGCCGTCCGTTCGCGGGCCTGATGCCGAACTGCTCGTAGATCTCGCACTCTTCAAGGAACGCGGCAGGCGCGAGATCCGACAGCGACGGGTACTCCTCTCCGCTGATCTCGCACGAGGTGATGACGTACCTGCGCTCGCCGTCGAGCGCCCAGACCAGGTGCAAGGTCACCGGGTCCTGGCCGGCCGCGAACATGTCCGCGAGGCGGCCGCCTCCGCGTGCTAGCTCGGCTGCTTCAAGCTCGAACCTGGCGGGCAGGACGGCGGTCATGTGATCGCCGCCAGCGAGTGCATGATCGCCGTATTCAGGCCGGCCGGGATCCAGAGGCCGAGCACGAGCAGCAGGGCGAGTCCGGCGGCGACTGGGATGATGGCGCTCAGGCGGGCCGCGCGGCCTTGATAGGGATCGGCGGGCGCCTGAGCTTGGTCCGGTGCCTGCGCGGCTGCCGGGGCGGGCGCCGGTGCGCCGGTGATCATGCCGGTCGTGGTACGGGCGAACGCGATGAACGCGACCGCCAGGAGCCCGAGCAGGAGCAGGGGGAACACTGGGCTGGCCCGCTCGAACCCGGCCCTGACGATCGTGAACTCGGAAAGGAACAGGCCGAACGGCGGAGAACCGAGCACGGCCAGCGATCCGAGCAGCAACGCTGCCCCCGCCGCGGGCGCCGCCGTCATCAGCCCGCCCACTCCCGTTGCCTCGCGGGTGCGGTACCGAAGCGCGATGTCGCCGCTGCCGAGAAACAGCACGGCCTTGGCGACCGCGTGATTGATCGTATGAAGCAGCGCGCCGTAAAGGCCGAGCAGCCCGCCGAAGCCGAGCGCGACCGCGATGATGCCCATGTGCTCGACCGAGGAGTAGGCGAACAATCGCTTGAAGTTGCCGCGCCTGACCATGAAGAGCACGCCTATCAGCACTGAGGCGAATCCGAACGAGAGCAGCACGGCTCGCGGGAACCCGGTGCCGAGACGGGCCGCCGTGATGGCCTGGAACCTGATGATCGCGTACATGCCTGTGTTGAGCAGCGCCGCGGACAGCATCGCGCTGGCCGGGCTCGGCGCTTCGGCGTGGGCATCGGGCAGCCACGTGTGCATGGGCGCGAGCCCGACCTTGGTCCCGTACCCGACCACCGCGAGCAGGAACGCCAGCCGCAGCGGCTGCGGCGCCAGCATCGCGGCATGCGCGAACAGGTAAGGCCAGGTCAGCCGCTGGTCTGAGCCCAGGTGCAGCGCGGTGCCCGCGTAGAACAAGAACAAGGTACCCGCGAGCGCGATAGTGACCCCGAGCGAGCTGATGATCACGTACTTCCAGGCAGCCTCGAGCGAGCGTGCCTTGCCCTCGAGCCCGACCAGGGCGGCGCTGGCGAGCGTGCTCCCCTCGACCAGCACGAAGAGCAGCCCGAGATTGCCGGTCTCCAGGGACGCGAGCATCAGCGAGGCGAACAACCCGAAGAACACGAAGTACAGCCGGACCTGGAAGGCGCTGAGCGTGCCCTTGTCTTCCTCGGCTGACAGGTAGCCGATCGAGCCGATCGCGGCAAGAACGGTGACCAGGGAAACGGTCAGCAGGAAGAACTCCCCGAGCCCGTCAATGTAAATAAACCCGTTCCAGGCCTGCAAATTTACCGTCCTGTGCAGCCCGGTGCCGAGCAGCGCGATCGCCGCGGCGAGTGAAACGAGCGCCCCTGCGGTGCCGGTCATCCCCGCCACGCGGGCCTTCGCCTTCGCGAGCGCGGCCACGGGCCCCGCCAGCGGTCCTGCCACGATAAGCAAGGCGAGCGCGATCATCCGCGTAGTCCTTTCAGCTCGCTGGCGCTCGCCTCCGCGAGCTGGCGGGTCAGGCCTGAAACGAACACGAGCATGATCAGGACCCCGGCCGCGACGTCGAGGAAGATCCCGGCCTCGACGATGAACGGGAACGTCGCGACCAGCGTGATCGCGCCGAGGAACACGCCGTTCTCGACGATCAGCCAGCCGATGAGCTGCGCCACCGTGTGCCGCCGGACGACCATGGCGAGCGCGCCGAGCAGGATCACCGCCGTGGACAGCGGAACTACGGCGGCGGCGACGACGCCGTGCGGCAGCAACTGAGGCCGGGTGACGAGGTAAGCGAACGCGGTCAGGCCACCGCCTGCGATGAGGGAGGTAGACAGGCCGGTGGAGATGGCCGCGTCCCTGGCCATGGCGAGTCTTCGCAGCAGCAGGCCGCGGGTAGCGAGCGGTATGCCTATGCCCTTCACCGCGAGGGTGACCCCGGCCAGGATCCACAGTTCGACGCTGTGGAACGTCCAGGCCGCGACGCCGGCGGCGAACGCCAGCACGACCGACTGTGCGCCGTAGTACACGACGTACCTGTTGAACAGCTTGGAGCCCAGGCAAGCGAACGCGAGCAGGAGTATGACCACGCCTGACAGGTCGAGCAGTACCCCGGCAGGGCTGGTCGCCGACAGGTTCTCTGCCACTGGCGTCACGCTCCGATCACATAGGACGTGGCGATGCCGACC
>DATJLT010000003.1:0-2051 GCA_035509195.1 Streptosporangiaceae bacterium
TAGTGGTCGATCGCGTACTGCTCGGCCTGCACGATCTGCGGGAAGCCCGTTGCCCCCTCGGTCTCCGGCGACGGCGTCTCCACCAGCAGGATGTTCGCGTACGGTGCGATCGTGTGGGCGTACTCCACGTCGAGCGACGTCTCGCTCGCCCAGCCGAGGTCGTCCGTATTGCTCGGGTCGAATTGCACCGCGCCGGCGGGCTGGATGATCTTGAAGGACGCCGGCCCCGGCAGCCCGAACGTCTTGTCAAAGAAGCTGAGGTCCTGCCGGATCGTCGGCGAGCCGAAGGCGTCGACGATCACGATCGTCGACCCTTGGCCCTCCACGCCCTGCCGGTACAGCGGCCACAGGTTGTATGCCTGCTCGACCTGGCCAGGCTCGTAGCACGCGACCGTGAACGCCGCCTCGCAGTCGGCGGTCGTGGGCGGCTGCTTCTCGACGCGCCCCACGTGCCTGATGTCCGGATGGACCGTGATCACGGCCCGCCGCACCGCGGACGCTGCCCGCCGGACCGTGGCACCGTCTCGCTGGGCCGTGATATCAACCCGCTGGGCCGTGACATCTACCCGCTGGGCCGGCGCCGCGGCCGCCGCCCCCTGCGCGCTCAGGCTGGCGAGGCCGCCAAGCGCGGCCACCAGCGCGCCCGCGCCCGCCATACACGCGGTTTTCCTTTTCAGGTGCATTTAATCCTCCCCGTTGCCTCATATCTTGACCCCGTTTGTTAACCCGCTCAGGCAGGACGAAATGCACTAATCGCAAGTCAAGTCAACGGGTCGCCTGACGCTCTTGACCCTGCCTTCGCCCCAAAAGTTATACTCTGCCGTGAACATCAGAATTAAAAGAGTCACAGAGTCGGCATGCAGGACGGTAGCACTGACCAAAGCCAATGCCAAGTTGAATGCAACGAGTTAGCGACAATACGAAATAAATAGACTTCCCCGAGGTCGCGGTAAAGCGTTACGACTGTGCTGATTTGTCAACGCAATAGATCAATCGGGCAACGGGCACCCATGATCACAATCGATTCGCGGCAAATATCCGACCGGCAGGACCGCCCCAGCCACCGGAGCCGGCTGAGGCCGGCGCGATTTTGACCAGACCGCGGTATAAGTTCGCCGGAGCCGCGCTCGGCGCGCGCCGAGTACGCCATGCGCCGTCGCCGCACCCGATCGGGGGATGAGAGGATCGGGACTGACGTAAGCGACGATGGAGGCGTAGATGAAGTTCGCCTGGCTGTGCAGCCACGAGTCCTACCAGCCGGAAGACCTGGTCAAGCAGGCCGTGGCGGCCGAGGAGGCCGGGTTCGACGCCGTGCTCGGCAGCGACCACTTCCACCCCTGGGTCGACGACACCTCCGCGGCGGGCTTCGTCTGGTCCTGGCTCGGCGCCGTGGCGGCCGCGACGAGCAACGTGCTGCTCGGCACCTCGGTGACCTGCCCGCTGTTCCACTACCACCCAGGGCTCGTCGCGCAGATGGCCGCGACCACAGACCGGCTGTCCAACGGCAGGCTGATGCTCGGCGTCGGCACTGGCGAGGCGCTCAACGAGCGGTCGCTGGGCTTCCCGTTCCCCGGCTACGCCGAGCGCCAGGCCCGGATGCAGGAAGGCCTGGAGATCATGCACCGCATGCTCGCCGGCGAGAAGGTGACCTTCCACGGTGACTACTACACGACGGAGACCGCCAAGCTCTACTCGCCGCCAAAGGGCCGCGTGCCGATCCTGATGGCCGCGGGCGGCCCCAAGTCGGCCGCCTTCGCTGGCACGTACGCCGACGGCCTGATCACCAGCGTGAAGGACCCGGCCGACACGGTCGCCAAGGTCATCGGGCCCTACCGCACGGCCGCGACGGAAGCGGGCAAGGAGCACCTCGTCCTCGCCACCCGCTGGACCGTCCTGGCCGGCAGCCAGGACGAGGCATGGCGAGCGCTGAGCTCGATGCGCGGCCTGCGCGCACCCGGCCGTCTTGAGGCCACCGACCCGCAAGAGCTGCGGATCAAGGCCGACGAGATGGATCCCGCCGACGTGCTGGCGAGCTACACGGTCATCCCCGA
>DATJLT010000004.1:0-21174 GCA_035509195.1 Streptosporangiaceae bacterium
CGTAGCCGGACCTTGCAGGTCAAGCGTGTCGTCGATGGTCGGCAGGCCGCGCGCGAGCAGGTACGTGCACCCAGCCGCCAGCGCGAGCACGGAACTGGGCGGCGCGCTTGCCACAGCCGCGCTCAGTGCGTGACCGCTGCACTGGACAGGGATGACGCCGAGCGGCGCGGGCACGGGAGCCGCGGACGCCTGGCCGGCCTGGAAAAGCCAGAGGCCGACCGTCGCCGTTGTTATCGCGAAACGGTACGTCGCTTTTTTCCTGAACTGAACAGGCATTGAGCCGAGCTCCCCCTGTTACGCACGAAAAACGATGCCATGCGGGCACAGAATCGGGTGTTTTCCGGCCGCGCGCCGCTGATCTGCCGACGCACCTGCGCCATCTGGCAATGTATCAATGCGACCATAAAGAACGTGGTCAGAATGGCAAACTCAGCGCGGTGGATTCCCGTTAATTCAAGTTCAGCGCGCAGAGCGCGATCCCTGAGGAAGCCGGCAGCCTCAGGGCTTCGCTTGACGAACTCAGCCGAAGCCGACCAGGATGATCCGCCGCATCACCTCTTGACCCCGTCGCGGAACCGCGCGACTCTTGACGTAGCGCGAACGTTCGCTCATGTCAGGGAATGAGCGCGAGGAGACAGCGGTGGCACGACGGCGGTACGTGTCGATCAAGGAAGTGGCCGCGCTCGCTGAGGTCAGCTTCCAGACGGCGAGCAAGGTGCTGAACGGCGGCGAGGTGCGGGTGTCCGCGCAGACCGCTGAGCGGATTCTCGCCGCTGCCGCTGAGCTCGGGTACCGGCCGAACAGCATCGCGCGGAGCCTGGTGCAGCGGGCGAGCGCGACCATCGGCCTGGTAGCCAGCGACGCCACGGACCTGGCCATCACCCTCGCCTGCGTCGCCGCCGAGCAGGACGCGCGCAAGCACGGGCACAGCGTGCTCGTTGGGCATCTTGCCGCGGGTGGCTCGGACGCCCCGGATATCGTTCGGTCCCTGATCGAGCGCCGTGTCGACGGGATCATCGCGGCGGCGCCTGAAGTCGAGGAAGATACCGAAGTGGCCGAGTTGCTCCGGTCCTACGTTCCGGCGGTCAGCCTGCAGGCAGTGCCAGGGGGCGGGATCCCGCTCGTGGGTTCCAATCACCGCGAGACGGGACGCCTGGCGACCGCGCATCTCATCGGGATCGGCCATGCCGCGATCGGCACGGTTACCGGGTTGTTCCGGCGCAGGGTCACCCGCAGCAGGCTGCACGGATACGAGGACGCGCTGCGGACCGCCGGCCTTGAGCCTGGAGAAGACCTGGTCGCGGAGGGCGACTGGACTCCGCGCGGCGGCGCGGTGGCGGCGCGGCTGCTGCTCGAACGTTCGCCCACGTTGACTGCGATCTTCGTGCACAGCGACACGATGGCGATCGGCGTGCTCAGCGCCCTGTGGCAGGCAGGCCGCCGGGTTCCCGAGGATGTAGCGGTCGTGAGCTGCGACGATATCCCGCTTGCCGAGTACCTGATTCCCCCGCTGACGACCGTGCATGTCCCGCTTGCCGAGACCGGGATCCGCGCCGTCGAACTGCTGCTCGCGTCCATTTCCGGCGAGCAGGTACCTGACGGGCCCGATCTTCTGCCCGTCGAGCTAGTCGTCCGAGAGTCATGCGGGGCAGCCCGCGCGCGGCAGGAGGCATCGTGACCAGGATCGCCATCGACCCGTCCAGGCGGATCGGCAGGCTCGACCGCAAGGTATTCGGCGGATTCGTCGAGCACCTCGGCCGGTGCATCTATGGCGGTCTCTACGATGAGGGCTCGCCGCTCAGTGACGACCGCGGCTTCCGCAAGGACGTGCTCGGCCTGCTGCGTGAACTGCGCCCGGGAGTGCTGCGGTGGCCGGGCGGCAACTTTGCCAGCAACTATCACTGGACTGACGGGATCGGGGAGAAAGACGAGCGTCCGGTGCGGGCCGAACTCGCCTGGGGTGGCACGGAATCCAACAGATTCGGGACAGACGAATACCTCGCTTACTGCGCCGAGCTTGGCGCTGAGCCGTACATCTGCCTGAACATGGGCACCGGCACTCTCGCCGAGGCACTCGACTGGCTCGACTACTGCAATGGCGCGCGGGACACCTACTGGGCCGACCGACGTCGGCGCAACGGCCGTCCTGAGTCATACCGGGTGACTTACTGGGGCCTCGGCAACGAGATGTACGGCGACTGGCAGGTAGGTGCGATGTCCGCGGAAGAATATGTCCGCGAGGCAAGCAGGTGGGCCAGGGCACTGAGGATGCTCGACCCGAATATTCAGCTCGTGAGCTGCGGTAAAACGGGCTGGAACGAGTGGGATCGCATCGTCGTCGAGGGCATGGCCCGCTTGGTCGATTACCACTCGCTTCACATTTACACCGGCAGCGAGGACTACTGGACGAATGTTCTCCAGCCGCATCAGGCCGAGCGCGGAATACGGTCCGCGCGGGCGCTGATCAAGCGCGCCGCCTACCGTCACAAGATTCCTGACCCGCCGAGGATCGCTTACGACGAGTGGAACGTCTGGTACCGGAAGATGACGGTCGACCTGGCGGAGCGGTATGACTTCACCGACGCGCTGGCTGTGGGCACCTACCTGAATATCTTCATCAGGAACGCGGGCAGCGTGAAGATGGCGAACCTGGCGCAGATGGTCAACGCGATAGCGCCAATCGTCACCACCGAGGAAACCGCGGTCGTGCAGCCCATCTATTATCCGGTGCTCTTGCACGCCCAGGCGGCGCTCGATGAAGCGGCGGACGTGCACGTTTACGGTCCTTGCCTCGAGCCCGCGTGGCCGGATTCTCCCGGCCGGTGGCCATACCTGGTCAAGGACCTCGGGCCGTTCACCGTGCTTGACGCCGCCGCAACTGTTAGCGCAAACAATGGCCGGGTGGCCGTGACTCTCGTCAATCGCGACCCCGACCGCCCGCAGACCGCGGAGGTTTTGCTCCGCGATCATGCGTTCGCCGGATCAGCCAGCATAAGAACCCTCACTGCCGGCGGCGAGGACGAGTCCCGCGCTCTCCCTGACGTCGCCACCGTCCATCTTGAGCAGGGAACGGAGAACCCCAAGGACGGCATCGTCGTCCTGACCCTGCCACCGCAGTCCTTCACCCTGATCGAAGCGGCGATCAGCCGCTGACTCGGCATGCCAGGCGGGGGTGGGGGCCGCTGGCAACGTCAACTACCACGGCCACAAGGAACCAGAAGGAGTCCCCCAGAAATGTTGTCGAAGAGAAGGTTCAACCGGTTCGCCGGTGCCGGGCTGGCCAGCGCCGTGGCCATGACACTGCTCGCCGCGCTTGCCGCCTGCAGCAGCGGAGGCAGCAGCAGTACGCCGGGCAGCAGCGGCAAGAGCGCGTCCGCGAGCCCGTCAGTTTCTGTCCTCGCCGGCGCCCACTGTTCGTCCAGCGCCACGCACCTGACGTTCTGGGCCTGGGTGCCCGGCATGAGCCGCGCGGTCACCGAGTTCAATGCCACCCACCCGAGCATCTGCGTCACCCTGGAAGATCCCGGCGCTGGATCTGGCGAGTACGTGCCGCTTGACAACGCGCTCAAGGCAGGAACCGGCGCGCCCGACGTGGCGGAGATCGAGTTCGACCTGCTTCCGTCCTATGAGATCCAGCACTATCTGGTCAACCTCGCTCCCTACGGCGCGAACAAGTACAAGGGCGACTTCGCCTCGTGGGCATGGGCTCAGGTCAGCCGCGGCAGCGCGGTGTACGCGATGCCCAGCGACTTCGGCCCGATGGGCTTTTACTACGACCAGAAGGTACTCGGCAAGTACCACCTCACTCCGCCGGCGACGTGGGCGCAGCTTGCCGCCGACGCGACCAAGGTGCACAGCGCGGACCCGAAGGCATACCTCATAGATTTTCCGGCCAACGATCCCCAATGGCTGATGGACATGATGAGCCAGGCCGGCGCGTGGCCATTCGTATACGACGGTGGTGCCAACCTGAAGATCGACTGGACCGGGCCGGCGCAAGAAAAGTTCGCCTCGTTCTGGCAGCCGCTGATCAGCAGCCATGCGGTCGGTTCCGTCACCGACCTCAGCACGCAGGAACTCTCCGACATGGACAACGGCACGATCGCGGCGGCGATCTACTCGGCCTGGGCACCCTCTTATTTCGCGCCGGACGTCAAGCTGTCCACGGGCCAGTGGCGGGCATCCGCGCTCCCGCAGTGGACGGCGGGCGCGAAGGTGGGCGCCGACTGGGGCGGGTCAACCTACCCGGTTTTCTCCGAGTCCAAGTACCCCGCTCAGGCGGCGGAGTTCTCCGAGTGGCTCACCTCGACCACGGAGTCATGGAACATAGTGAAGACCCCGCCGTCCTCGCTGTTCCCGACCTTCCTCCCGACGCTGGATTCCTCCGCTTTCAAGGCGCAGACCTACCCGATCTCCGGGACCTCTCAGCCCAACCAGGTGTTTTCCGCGGGTGCGCAGAACATCCCGCACACCACCTGGCCGCCGTTCATGACACAGGTGCTTACCCAGGGCGCGAGCACCTTCGGCCCTGTCATGACCGGCAAGGAGACACTCGCCCAGGCGTTCGCGACCTTCCAGAAGCAGGAAGTCGCCTACGCCACGTCCCAGGGCTTCAAGGTCACGACCTGAGCGGCTAACCGCCGCTGAGACCCGAGGAAGGGGACCAAGTTGAGCGAGACAGCGCTGCGGCCGCGGGTTACCGCGGCCGCACCGCCGAGCACGTCAAGGCAGTGGCGCAGGCGTTCGGCCTACGCGCGGCGGCGCGGCCGGAGCGGACTGGCATTCGTGACCCCGTTCATGATCGTGTTCACGCTCTTCATGGTCGTGCCGCTCGCCTACGCCATCTACGAGAGCCTCTACACGACCAAGCTCATCGGCGGAACCACCTTCAGCGGCTTCGCCAACTACGCGACGGTACTCGAGTCAGGGGCCTTTTGGGGCGGGGTCATCAGGGTCGTCGTCTTCGGCGTCATCCAGATTCCCGTCATGCTCGCGATCGCGTTCTTCTTCGCCACGGTCTTCGATTTGGGGCTGGCCAGGTTCGGCCGGATCTTCCGCGCGATCTTCTTCATCCCCTTCGCGGTTCCCATCGTGGTCTCCGCGCTCATGTGGGGCTTCCTCTTCGATCCCGCTTACGGTCCTTTCAACCGTGTCATGAACGCGGTCGGCTTCCACAACTTCAACTGGCTGTCCGCCAGCTTGATGGTGCCGTCCATCATAATCATCGCGATCTGGGAGTGGACCGGCTACAACTGCATCATCTTGTACACCGCGCTGAAGTCCGTGCCGCGCGACGTCGTGGAGGCCGCGATACTCGACGACACGCCACTGTGGAAAATTATCCTGCGCATCAAGTTGCCGCTGGTCAGGCCGGCAATCGTGATGCTGGTCTTCATTAATACGATTGGCGCACTGCAGCTATTCATCGAGCCGAACATACTGAACAATTACCAGGCCGGGGTGATCACTACGACCTGGACACCAGTTCTCGACATCTATAACACGGCCATATCCAGCGGCGAATACCAACTCGGTGCCGCGATGGCGGTAGTGCTTGCCTTCGTTATCGTCGCGATCTCAGTCACCTCGCTGGCATTCCGTAAATCAGGGAGGGGAGTGAGGTGAGCACTCAGGCACTGGCCCTTCGCACGGAAACTCGCCGGCAGCGCAAGCGGCGCGAACGGCTCGAGGAGCGGGACGCCGCCATCCCGGTGGAACTGTACGGGCTGAAGCGAGGGACAGTCTCGCTGCTGACCACCTGTTGCGTGCTTTTCGCCCTGTTCACGCTGATACCGATCCTCTGGATGATCATCAATTCGACGAAGACGCAGGCGAACATCTTCCAGTCCTTTGGTTTCTGGTTCGCGTCGCCATTCGACTTCTTCCACACGTTCGCGAACCTTTTCCGCGACGTCGACGGCGACGGTACCTACTTCCGCTGGCTCGCGAACACCGTCGTGTACTCGGCGGTAGCCGGGTTCGGCTCCACTGTGCTCGCGGCGCTCGGCGGATACGGGTTCGCCCGCTTCGAATTCCGCGGCGCCAGGTTGTTCTTCGCTGTCGTGATCGCCGGGCTGCTCGTCCCGATCACGCTGGTGGCGGTGCCGCTGTACCTGGTGTACGCCAAGGTGCACCTGATCAACTCGATCTGGGGCATGATCTTGCCTTCTATGGTGGCGCCGGTCGGCCTTTACCTGATGCGTACCTACGTGGACCTGTCGATTCCGCGTCAGCTTCTCGACGCGGCACGTATCGACGGCGCGTCCGAGGCGCGGATCTTCTATCGGGTGGCGCTGCCGCTGATGGTGCCAGGGCTGATGACCGTGCTGCTCCTGTCGATCGCGACAACCTGGAACAACTACATCTTGCCGCTCATTCTCTTCAGCTCGAACAACCTGTACCCGGCGACGGTCGGGATGGGGCTCTGGCTGCAGCACGCTGGCAATTCCGGCGACGCCAATCTCTTCCCGCTCCTCGTGACGGGCGGGCTGATGACGATCATCCCGATGGTCGCGCTGTTCGCGGTGCTGCAGCGCTACTGGCGCGGCGGGCTGCTGCTCGGCGGCCTCGCCAACTAACGGGAGTCACCCGATATGTCAGCCATCACACTGGAGAACCTGACCAAGGTCTACTCGACCGGCGCCAAGGCGGTGGACGGACTCGACCTTGACGTCGCCGACGGTGAGTTCGTCGTGCTCGTCGGGCCTTCTGGCTGCGGCAAGACGACTACCCTGCGAATGGTTGCCGGGCTGGAAACGATCACCGCGGGCAGCGTCAGGTTTGGTGACCGGGTGGTCAATGCGGTGCCGCCGCGTCAGCGCGACGTCGCGATGGTGTTCCAGAACTACGCGCTTTACCCGCACCTGACCGTGGCAGAGAATATCGGGTTCACGCTGGCCAATAAGAAGGTGCCGAGAGCGGAGCGTGACCGGCGCGTCGGCTCGGTTGCCGAGGTGCTTGGCCTTTCCGCCCTGCTCAACCGCAAGCCGGGTCAGCTGAGCGGCGGTCAGCGCCAGCGGGTAGCGATGGGCAGGGCCATCGTCCGCGAGCCTTCTGTGTTCCTGATGGATGAGCCGCTGTCGAACCTGGACGCGAAGCTGAGAGTGCGGATGCGCTCCGAGGTGCTGCGGGTGCACAGGCAGATCAGGGCGGCGACGCTGTATGTCACGCACGATCAGGTCGAGGCCGTGACGATGGGCGACCGTGTCGCGGTGCTTGACGGCGGGATACTGCAGCAGTATGGCCGGCCCCGTGACCTGTACGACCGCCCGGCGAACCTGTTCGTCGCCGAGTTCATCGGCTCGCCTGGAATGAACCTGTACGAGGCATCTGTGTCCGACGGTGAGCTTGTGCTCGGGTCCCAGCGGCTGCCGCTCGGCCCGGCGGTAACGGCTCTCGTCCCCTATCAGGGAAGGAAGGTAGTCGCCGGCGTGCGGCCCGAAGACCTGTCGCCAGGTGCCGTCAGGCAGGGGACTGACTGTCGCGAGCGTACGGCGACCCTGGTCGCGGACATCCTGGCCGTAGAACTGCTCGGCAGTGATCTGCAGGCGTACTTCGCGATCGACGCGCAGGCGGTCAGCGCGAACGGCAACGCCGCCGTGGCCGGCGAGAGCTCGCTGCTCCCAGCCAGGGCTCACGACGGCGTTGCCCGTCTCGACCCGCTATCCGGTGTGCGCTCAGGCGAGAGGATCGCCTTTGGCGTCGAGCCCAGCAGGCTGCATTACTTCGACCCGGACACTGGCCAGGCGATCCGCTAGCCTGCCGGCCGGGACTGCCTCAGCGCGGAATCCTCGGGTCACCTGCGACGCTGAACCTTCCGCGGTGATGGAATCAGACCTCTTCTGCCCGGCTGACCGAGGCAGGAACAAGGTCAGGGCAGTGATGAGAGCGAGGATCTTCGATACCGCGTTGAGCGCGATGGGAACGGGCGCCGACGGGTAGCTGAAACCGTACAGTGCCCAGATGCCGAAGATGGCTACCATGCCGGCGAGGCACCACAGCGTGGACCGCCGCAACCGCACGGCTGGTGACAGCGCCAGCAGCGCCAGCGTTGTGATGTCGACCAGGATCAGCGTCCCGAAGAGCAGCGCACGGTACTGGCCGGGATCGATGACCGGATGGGACCGCGGCATGATGATGAGGTCGAATGGGAGCTCGAAGATCATCGGTCCGGCCGCCGCGCCGACAAAGGCGCTGCCCAAAGCGATGCCCGCGCCGCTGGTCCGGTGCGCGACGGCAATGACGACGAACACGGCGCACGCGCCGAGCAGCGTAACCGGCGTGATGGGATCGGACTGGGGCGTGTGCTCCAGCCCGGCGTTGTAAACCTGCGTTATGTATGCCGATACCGAGACCAGGAACACGACGATGGCCAGCACCCAGGCCGCCAGCAGCGTGATCTTCGCTGCCCGGCCTGGCCTGGGCAGGGTCGCGGGCAGCGGAAGCCTGAATCCCGCGTAGGCGATGCCGGCTGCCGCCGCAGCCAGAACGGCGACCAGCACGATCTCGGCGGTGCCGCTGTAGTTAACCCAGCCATGTGTAGTCATGGGGGGCCTCCTCGCTTCATCAAAACTGATATCATAATGCTAAACCCATGCGATCAGTTTGACAAGCGCACTCTGCCGCGCGGCCGCTCCTTGCGATCCGGGCAGGCGATTCGGGGCTTAGCCGCCTGCCTGGCCGTCCTTTAACTGTCTGGTAGCCATTGACCAGTCCATTGTGGTATGGGGTGCTCTTGACAGCGACGAAGGTTCCTGAGAACGTTGCAGGTATTCCATCCACTTCCGGGCAAAGAGTGGAGGGGGCGCATATATCAACTAAGATGCTCATTCGCGGCGGTGCGCGATTAACCCGGCCACGGGCGCCGGCTGGGAGCGCGGACGCAGGCTGAGCCTGTATCAGCTTATTCATGCGTCATCGCAGGACGCGGATGCTTACTACCGGGCGGCGGCCGATGAGCGCCTGCACTGGGATGCGTACACCCACACGTGGCTGATAGCTGACCGGGAGGCGGCGCTGCGGGTGCTTAGCGAGCCCGTGTTCAGTTCACGTCCCGGCCGGCTGGTGCACCCGGATTTAGCTCGCACCTCGTCCCGGCTAGGTGACCTGCTCTCGCGGCAGCTCCTCTTCCTTGACCAGCCCGCGCACTCGCGATTGCGCTCGCTGACTGCGAACGCGCTGTCGGCCCGCCGGATACGCGGGCTGACCGGAGAGATCACCGCCCTGGCACGTAAGGCGTGCGGCCCTCCGGACGCCACCGAACTGGATGTCGTGCTGGACGTCGCCCGTCCGGTACCGCTGGCAGTTGTCGCGAGGCTTCTCGGGCTGCCGTCCGCCGACCTCGCGGCGTTGCAGGTGATGTCCGACGCCTATACCCGCGTCATTACCGGGATCGATCGTACGACCGACGACGCGACGCTGACGGCGCTTGAGTCATTTATCGATTACGCGCTGGAAATGGTCAGGGAAAAGCGCCGGCATCCAGGGGACGACGCCACAAGCGAACTGGTCGCATCGGCCGACGCGATGGGCGGCTTTGACGACACGGACCTGGCCGCTAACCTGGTCATGCTGGTGGCCTCGGGTCATCAGACGACCAGCGGCCTGATCGCGGGTGCCGTCTTGGGGCGGCTCGGTCTCGCTGAGGAGCATCAGGCCGGCCCGCTCGACGTCGAGATGGCTCTCGCCTCGATAACACCGTCCCGGTTCATCGGCCGCACCGCGACGGCTGACGTCTGGCTCGGTGACCGGCTTATCGGCGCGGGCCAGGCCGTGCTCGTGCTCTTGGCCGCGATCAACCAGGCGGACATCGGTTACCGCCCGCATCTCGCGTTTGGCTACGGGCCCCACCGCTGTCCTGGTGCGCTCCTGGCCAGGCTCGAGTGGCGGATCGTCGTCAGCGAGTTGCTCGCCAGGTGGCAGGACGCGGTGCCCGCGACCGAGACGATCCGCTGGACCTCCAACGTGAACCTGCCCTGTCCAGTCAACCTGCCGATAGTCCGCGGCCAACGGGTTACAAAGAAGGCAACGCAATGACCACGCAATCTACTTTCCTCGACCTGTTCCGCCAGCAAGCACGCACCGCACCGGACGCCATGGCGATCGCGACCAGCGACTCGCGGCTTACCTACCGGCAGGTCGAGGTAGCCAGCGACCGGATCGCGGCAGTGCTGCGCGAGCACGGGGTACAGCCCGCCGAAGCGGTCGCGATCTCGGTACCCAAGGTCGACGTGGCCATCTGCGCCATGCTCGGGGCCATGAAGGCGCGAGCGGCCGTCCTGCTGCTTGACCCTGACCATCCGCGCGCCCGCCGCGTGCAGCAGGTGACCTATGCCAGGTGCGTGCTCGTGATTTCCGATGACGAGGACAAGCTGACGCACGCGACGCCGAACGTCTCCCCGAGTTCATCGCCGGCCGCGCGTCCTTTCCGTGCTTCGGCGGCCGAGCCGGGCGACCCGGCCTACATCGTCTATACCTCAGGATCGACCGCCGCGCCGAAGGGCGTCGTGTGCGGCCACGCCTCCCTGGCCAATGTCGCCCTGGCACAGCGCACTCTTCTCGGCGTGGGCAAAGGCGACCGCGTCGCCGTGAATGCCCCGGTCACCGTTGACGCGTTCTACTTCGAGGTCATCCTGGCGCTCGCGGCGGGCGCCCGCCTGCAAGTGCCGGACCCAGGCGAACGGCGGGCCGGGCCGCGGTTCAGGCGGTTCCTCCGCGAGCGCGGCATCACGGTGCTTGTGTGCACCCCGACAAAGCTGCGCACGCTCGAGCCCGCCGACCATCACGGCCTGCGCCTGGTGATCAGCGCGGGCGAGGAGCTGGACACCGGCCTGGCCAGGCGCTGGGCACCTGGGCGGAGGCTGATTAACGCTTACGGCCCGACCGAGGCGACGATCTGGACCACCATGGCAGACATCTCGGGGACGGAATCCGAGATCCCGCTGGGAACGGCGATTCCTGGTTGCCGGGTGGACGTGCTGCGACATGACCTGAGCGCCGCAGCTACCGGCGAGGTCGGCGAGCTGGTCATCGGCGGCGCCGGCGTAGCCCTCGGCTACCTGCATGATCCTGGCAGCGATGCGTTTATCACGATGCCTGACGGCGATCGCGCGTACCGTACAGGGGACAGGGCAGTACGTCGCCGCGACGGTTCCCTGGTGTTTGCTGGCCGAATCGACGATCAGGTAAAGGTGTCCGGATTCCGGATCGAGCTCGGCGAGATCCGGCACCATCTGCTCCAGCATCCCGCGGTCGGTGACGCGGCGGTAAGGGTTGACGGCGGACGGCTGATCGCCTACGCGACCGCGGCCGACCCTGGCACTCGCCCGGAAGGGCCGGAGGCGCTCAAGCGGTTCCTGAGCGGCCGGCTGCCCGAGTACATGCTGCCAAGCAGTTACATCTGGCTCGATACCATGCCGGCGACCAATTGGGGCAAAGCAGACGTCGCCTCGTTGCCAGGCGCGGCCGGGGCAGCATCCTCCCAACGAGGATGGCGGCCAACGGAAACGCCGATCGAGCAGTTCCTTGCTGACGCGGTCGGTGAGATGCTGGATTTCACTGCGGGTGCCGACGATGACCTGTTCTTGATCGGGCTTGACTCGATCTCCGTCGCCAAGCTCATGAACAAGGTGAACACGCAGTTCGACGTTGAGCTAGAGCACATCGAGGTGTTCGACAATCCCACGATCTCAGCGCTGGCCAAGTACATCGCCGATCGCGTCGCCGCGGCCGGATCGGTGCGGCAGTGACCGGCGCGTGGTTCACCACGTTCGGCCGCGGGCGCACGGACGCGACCAGGCTGCTTTGCATGGCGGGCGGCGGTGCGTTCGCGTCGGAGTTCCAGCACTGGCCCGCGATGCTGGCCGGGTCGGCTGATGTGGTCGCGGTCGTGCTGCCGGGAAGGGAACGCCGCATTCGCGAGCAGGGGATCTGCTCGATGCCTGAACTTGTCGACGCGCTGGCACGCGAGATCGAGCCGTGGCTTAGCGAGCCGATGGCATTGTTCGGCCATAGCCTGGGCGCGCTAGTGCTCTTCGAACTGGCCGTAAGCCTGCGCGACCGGTTCAGCCCGTTGCACCTGTTCGTGTCCGCTCAGCGCGGGCCGACTGTCCTGCCACCGCCGTATTTGCCTTCGTCTTCCACGGACGAGGACATACTCAACCACATTCGCGCTCTGGACGGTGCGCCAGAAGAAGCGCTGGCCAACCAGGCATTCATGCGATCGTTCATGCCGGGAATGCGCGCGGACATCGCGATCAGGGAGAGTTACTGCCACGATGTCGATGCGCCGCCACTGACCTGCCCCGTCACCGCCTTCGTCGGCGATCACGACTCGCTGGCGGGCACGCCTGCCGAGGCCAGGGCATGGGAACGTGAGACAACAGGACCGTTCCGCATGGTCATGGTTCCCGGCCGCCACCTGTTCCTGCGCACGCACCTGTCGGTGCTCACCGACGAGATCGCGGCCACGCTCGCGGCTTCGGTGGCAGACCGCGTTACTGGTTGACGATGGTGTAATCCCAGGCGCTGTCGCTGCTGAGGTTGGAGCTGTCGGTGCCGCTGCGTACGAAGTCGGAGCGGACACGATACGGCTGGCCCAGGTCGGCGTGACTGAGCCCGAAGGCCGCTGCCGCCGTGCTTGCCTTGCTGAGTTTCACGCAGGGAGTGCTCACGTTGGCGTGCCAGGCGCCCTGGTAGTACTCCTGCACCTCGAAGACGACGCACTCGCCAGCCTTCTTCGGCGTGACTGTCGCGTGCACCTTGAGCGTGGCGTTGCTGTGGAAGAGCCAGTAGGTGACGCCATGCAGGCGCTTGTGCCCGTAGTAGCCGCTGATCGTCTGCGCGACCTGAGCGTAGACGCCGACCGTGCTCGCGCGGGCCTCTGCCAGGTAGTGAGCGTCACCGGCGAAAGTCACGCTGAATTCGGTGGAGTGCGGTGCCACGTAACTGGCCGCCAGGTCGCCGGCCGAATTCACCTTGCCGGTCTTGACCAGCGTCTTCTTCGAACTGCCTAGCGGCTGGGCGTAGATCGACACGGTGCGGTTCTTGAAGGTCGGGCCGAGGTGGGCTGACAGGTGAATTGCCGTGTCGTAGTTCACCCTCGACGGGCCGGCGCTTAGCGTCAGGACGGGCAGGATCTTCGAGACGGTCACGCCGGTCGAGGTCGTGGCGGCGGTAAAGACAGAGCTTCCCGCGTAGCTGGCGGTGTAGGTGTAGTCGCCGGCCGCTGGCGGGGTATCGGTCAGGCTGAAATCTCCGTTGGCCCTGGTCTTGACCGTGAACTGGCTGGTCTGCGTTTCGCCCTTGAGCGACCTGGTAATCGTGACCGGCGTCCCGGTCGCCACGCTGTCGCTGGCCGTGGTGAGCTGCCCCGTCAGGTAGGCCTTCTTGCCGATCGCGATGCTGCCAGGACCGCTCAGGGTGAGGTCGGCCCTGATCTTCGTCACGGTGACCGTGAACGTGGCCGTGGAAGGAGCGACGCTGGCGCTGCCGCTGTAGCTGGCCGAGTACGTGTAGACGCCCGTGCCTGGCGGTATGTCGCTCAGCGTGTAGTGACCGCCCGTCGTGGTGTCGGCGGTGAACGTCTGCGTCTGCGTCCCGCCCTCGACCGATCGGGTGATGTCGACCTCGGTTCCTGTCGGCGTGCTGCCGCTCGCGAGCGTGAGCGCGCCGCTCAGGTTCACATCCTGACCGATGTAAGCGTATGGTGATCCGCTCAGCGTGAGACCGGATGTCGTGAGCGTCGGATCCTGCAGCACCTGCAAGGCGAACGTGCCGGGTACGCTGGGATCCTGAAGTACCGCGAACAATTGCGAGCCATCGGGCAAGAAGGCGAGCCCGCGGGCGGCGAGATTGTAGCCACCTGGGTCGGCCAGGTTAAAGGTGCTCAGCGGCGTGGACCCGCCGGCGGCGTACACATACAGATCCGGGTCACTCGGATTGCTTCCCGTCCCTGCGGCGACGTCGCCGTTGGCGTCCATGGCAACCGCGTCGGGATATCTAGTGCTCGGATAGTCACCGGCCGCGTCGAGGGTAGCGGTGCTGTACTGGTCGTGGACATAGGGGGAACCGCAAGCCAGCACGAAGTCCGAACCGCCGGGTGTGACCGCGAGATCCTCCTCGTTGCTGCAGTTATCGAAATGACCGTTCTGCGCGAGCACGGTCGCCGGGTCGGTCGCGGTGTTGTAAGTCGCCAGCGACGTGGGGGACAGGCCAGGCTCGGCGGCGACGAGTACTCCGCTGCCGCTGGGGTCGGCCGCCAGTTCTGGCGGGTTGTACCACCCGCCCATCGTGGACTGCGTCTCGAACGCGGGCGTCGTCGCCGACAGGTCGATCGCGCCAATCGCGGCCTCGCCCGCCGTCCCTGTGGCGTAGCTGACCCAGACCTTGTCGCTCTGCACCGCCACGTCCATCGGGGAATCGCCGTTCCCTAGCTGGTAAAGCGCGGTCTGCTTCAGCGTCGAGGTGCTGATCGCCGACACCGCGTCATCCCCGCCGAGTGCCGCGTACAAGGTGCTGCCGTCCGGGGAGAGCGCGATGCCGGCCGCGTCGTACTGCCCGTCGATGGTCGCCACTTCCGTACCGGAAAGGTCGGTGACGACGATGACGTTCTGATCGCCCTCGCTGATGAACAGGTGACCGTGCGCCGGGTCCGCGACGATCTGATAGAAACCAGAAATCGGCAGCGCAGCCGGCGTCGCCGCCTCGGCGTCGCCGGCCTGCAGCGCGAAGAAAGCCGACGCCAAGACCGCGGCTGAGACCAGACCTGACACCCTTTTACGCAACGTGCTCCCCATCCAGGCTTAAGGTCACGAGGAAATCTCGCGCCTCATGGGGTGCTTTGCCGGTTTGTGCGCCAATTCGCCCCGGAATAGGCTACCGCTCGCCGATCGACAACGTCAGCCCAATTCGGGGTTACCGCACCCGCGCCCGGGTGACGCCCCTGGCCGGTTGTTGCTGGCAGTCAGGATGCGGGGATGTGCCGCTGCGTCCTGGGTGGCACGCGGGCCGCGCGGGTGCGGGCGATGGCGGCGGGGGAGGCGGTCTTGACCTGGCTGAAGCCCCAGTTGAGTACTTGGGCGGCGGTGTTGATGGCGGAGACCGGGTTGTTGTTCGGGCTGGCATGGAGCACGACGCCAAGCAGCGTGCGGCCATCTCGTTTCGCCTCGAACAGCAGGCAGTTGCCAGCGGCCTTGGTATCGCCCGTCTTGATGCCCTCGGCACCGTGATAAGTCCTGAGCAGCCCGTCGGTGGTGTACCAGAGATAACTGTGATGGCTGGTGGTTTTTGGCAGATAAAAACTGTGTTGCCGGACAATTCGCCGGAACACCGGGTATTTCATTGCGGCCAGACCCAGCTTGACCAGGTCGGCGGGTGTGGAGTACGTCGAGTGCTCGGTCGGGTAAGGCATGCCGTCGAAACTGGTGAAGTGGGTCGAGGTCATGCCGAGCCGGAGGGCCGTGGCGTTCATCTTCGCGATGAACGCGGCGCGGCCAGGCCCGTATGAGGTCGCGAGCAGGAAGGCCGCGTCGCAGCCAGACGGCAGCAGCATCGCCTCGAGCAGTTCCCGCGTGGTCAGCCGGTCGCCCTTGATGAGCCCGGCGCTGCTCGCGCCGTCCTTGCGCACGTAGCGGATCGTCGCGGCGGTGACCTTGATCTCACGGTTGAGGTGCCCGGCATCGAGCACGACGAGGGCCGTCATGACCTTGGCAATGCTGCCCATCGGCCGCCGCACGCCCGGACTCCGCGCCCACCACTGGTACCCGGTACCGACCGTCACCAAGTCGCCTCCGCCGACCCGCACACCAGGGCCCGTGCTGGTCAGCGGCTTGGCCTGGGCGGACGGTGCAAACGCAAGGGCAATCAGCGACGCCAGCGCGATCAGCGGGGCGCTCAGCTTTCGCATAGCCAGAAATTGAATCACGGAATGGCTTGATCGTTCGGTGAAACGTGGTCAGCGTTCAGTCGGCGGCCGGCGAATCGCCAGAATCAGCCGCGGTCCTCGAGCCTGCGTCCGCGAGGCCGTGGAAGCGCTCCTTGCGGTTGCACTGCGCGCACGTACCGCAGACGTATCCGCCGCAGCGAGGTTCAGTGCACCGTGATGGAGTCGTGAACTGACTGCAATATGGGCAGTAAGTCACTGACACCCCCAAAGACTTCAAGATCCCCAAAGTCTACGCCGAACACCTTTTCTTGCCATCTAGCTGCACAGTATGACAGCTCTTGCGATCGATTGCACCATGGTCTTGATGAATGTCGGGGGCACCGCAGCAGCATCAAGTAGCCACAGATGCCGCAGCTGGGCCAAGACGAACAGCGTCGGTGGCTCCGCGACGCTGCGGGAATAGCATCAGGTAGCCATCGATGTCCCCGGCCCCGGCCCGCGAACGACAACGGGAAACCAACGATGCGGCAAGCCGGGCAGCCGGGGTGGTTGGGCGAATCAAGTGGCTGGGCGAATCAACTGGGCAACTTGGGCAATCACTGCGATCCTGGACAGGTGACCGACGCCGTCGTGGTCGAGTCAGTCTCGCGAACCAGCAGGCCCGTGACCCCGCCAGGGGTCCGTCATGCCTGGCTGGGCTGGGCCGGGCCGCTGCTGGTGACCGGTTTCGGGGCTTTCCTGCGATTCGACCGCCTGAGCGTGCCGCACGCTGTGGTGTTCGACGAAACCTACTACGTGCCCGACGCGTACGGGATCTTGCGGCACGGGGTTGAGATCAATCACGTCAAGAACGTGAATGAGCTGCTGATCAGGAGCAGCACTCACATCCTGATCGGAACCCAGGGCGAGTACGTGGCCCACCCGCCGCTTGGCAAGATCATGATCGCGGCGGGGGAGTGGCTGTTCGGGCTGACTCCGTTCGGCTGGCGGTTCGCTGCGGCACTCGTCGGCTCGCTGGCCATCTTGATGACCGCGCGGATCGCGCGCCGGATGAGCGGGTCGACCGCGGTCGGCTGCGTTGCCGGGTTTCTGCTCGCCGTCGACGGGCTTGAGTTCGTGCTGAGCCGGACCGCGATACTCGACATCTTCCTGATGTTCTGGGTGCTGGCCGCGTTCGGGCTGATCGTGATCGACCGCGACCGGGCCAGAGATCGGCTCGCCGAGGTGACCGGTCTGGGCGGGGCTCCTGAGGCGGGCAGGCTCAGGCTCGGCTTCAGGTGGCGCCTCGTGCTGGCGGGCATTTGCCTGGGGTGCGCTTGTGCCACGAAATGGAACGGCGCGTGGTACCTGCCGGCGTTCGCCGGCCTGGTCCTGGCATCTGACCTGGCCGCACGGCCCGGCTGGCCATCGGCCCCTGTCCGGTCGCGGGTCAGGTCGGTGCTGCGCAGCGACGGCCCGTGGCTGCCTGTGTGGTTCGGCCTCGCTCCGCTGGCCGCCTACGTCGCTTCCTGGACCGGGTGGTTCGCGACCGCTTACGGGTACGACCGCAACGGCACCGCACTGAACGGCGGCCATCCCGCATCAACGATCCTGGCCTGGCTTCAGTACCAGAAGTCCATGCTCGGGTTCGGCCTCGGTCTCGACGTCGGCCATGTCTACCAGTCGAGCCCGCTCGGGTGGCTGCTGCTCACCAGGCCGATCTCCCTTTACTCAAGTTGTCTTCCGGCCAACCTGAAATGCGGCAGCTCAGGTACGACCGAACAGGAAGTCCTGGCGATCGGCACGCCGCTTATCTGGTGGGCGGCCTCGGCGGCCTTGGTCGTCTGCCTGGTCTGGCTGATCAGGCGTCCCGACTGGCGGCCGGCCGCGTTGCTCACAGGAGTCGCGGCGGGCTGGCTGCCGTGGATCTGGTTCTACTTTCACGATCACAGGACGGAGTTCTACTACTACGCGGTGGTCTTCGATCCGTTCCTCGTCATAGCCCTGGCCCTGTGCCTTAAGGCGGTGGCCAGGCCGGACTGGTCGGGGCGGCGCAGCATCGGGATGCTGCTATGTGCCGGGTACTTGCTGGCCGTCTTCGCGAACTTCATCTACCTGTACCCGGTGCTAGCCGCCAGGGTCCTTCCGTTCAGCGACTGGGCCAGCCGGATGTGGTTCCATAGCTGGATCTGAGCGGCAGGTCGTGTTCGTACGACACGGGAGGTTGGCCGGTTGCGGGCGGTAACCTAGACTCGCCTGGAGGGAGTAGGGATTTCCTGAATGGCCGATTCCTTTGGTGAATTGCTACGACGTTTTCGGATAGCGGCCAGCCTGACGCAGGAGGCCCTCGCCGAGCGGTGCCGGATAAGCCCCGCGACGGTCGCGGCGATCGAGCAGGGCAGGCGCAAGGCGCCAAGGCTCTCGACCGTCCGGCTGATCGCCGACGCACTTGAGTTGCCGGCCGCCGACCGGGAGATGCTTGCCAGGGCGGCGGATGCGGGTTCTGACGCCAGCGAAGGTCAGGGGCTTCCCGAGGCTGCCTCGACGGCGGTGCAGGTGCCCGTTCCCGCGGCGGAGGCCCAGGCCGCCGTTCCGCCTGCGGCCGGACTGGTCATCGGGCTGCCGGCCCCGAGGACGAGTTTCGTTGGCCGCGAGTCAGAGCAGGCGATCATCTCGACCGCGCTCGCGGAGAGCCAGCTCGTGACGCTCGTCGGTCCTGGCGGTGTCGGGAAAACCAGGCTGGCGGCCAGGTCCGCGCAGCTCGCGGCCCCCTCGTACCCGGTGCCTCCGGTGTTCGTCGATCTGGTGCCCGTGCGAGAAGGTTTTATCAGCCAGGCCGTAGCCGCCCACCTCGGCGTTACGGAAGGTCCTGGTCGGTCTCTTGACGCCGCCTTGCATGAGCGCCTGGCTAGCGGCCCCTCGCTCCTGGTGCTCGACAACTGCGAGCACCTGCTCGAGGTCGTCGCCGCGTTCGCCGAGAAACTGCTCGCCAACTGCGGCGAGCTGACGCTCCTCGTGACGAGCAGAGAGCGGCTGGCCATTCCTGGCGAGCGCACGGTCATCATTCCCCCGTTGTCGCTCGCAGGCAACGGGAGTACGGTCGCAGCCGGCTCAGCGGCAGGCTCAGCAGCCGGCTCAGAGGCCGAGGCCCTGTTCCTTGACCGCGCGAGGGCGATCGACCCGCAATTCAGCGCGGCGCCCGACGTGATCGGGCAGATCTGCACCAGGCTGGACGGCGTTCCGCTGGCCATCGAACTAGCCGCGGCCCGCACTACCTCGCTCGGGGTCGACGGACTGCTCGCTGGCCTGGACGACCGGCTGCGCCTGCTGGCGGGCAGCAGAGGCGCTCACGAAAGGCACCGGTCACTGCGAGCGGTGATCGACTGGAGCCATGAACTGCTCGATGTCGACGAGCGGGCCATGTTCCGCCGGGCTGGCGTCTTCGTTGGCGGTTTTGACCTGAAGGCCGCCGTGGCCGTCGCGCCAGGCACCGGCCCTAGCGACGTGGCCGATCTTATCGGGCGGCTCACTGACAAGAGCCTGCTTGCCCGCCGGCCTGGCCCAGATGGCAGCCGCTGGCAGATGCTGGAGACCATCCGTGCCTACGCGGTTGATCAGCTCACGGAAAGCGACGAAGAGGCCGCTATTCGCGACGCCCACCTCCGGTGGGCCGCCTCCGTCGCAGCCGAGCTTGAGGTCCGTGCCGAGGCAAGTACCGCAGGCGGCGGCGCCGGATCTGCAGCCGGCGGGTCCGCAGCCCTCGGGCCCTGGCGTGCGGCCTTCGACGCGGTCGCAGACGACCTCAGGGTTGCCCTGTCCCGTCTGCCAGAAGAGGCCAGTCGGCCGCTGAGCCATCAGCTCGCCCGTTCGCTCGGGCACCTCGCCTACGCCCGCCGGTTCATGGTCGAGGCTCGCGAGCATTACCGGCTCGCGGCCGACCGGGCGGCTGACCCGGCCGAGGCGGCCGCCGACCTTCGCTCAGCCGCGGACGTCGCGCTCGCCGAAGGTCACCACGGCGATCTCGCGTTCGACCTGTTGCTGGCCGCCGCCAGCCGGGCGGCCGAGGCGGGCGACAACGCGGCGAGGGCAGCAGCCCTCGGGTACGCGGTCATCATCGCCGACCGGTTCTGCGCCGAGTTCAGCGAGGAAATACCGCATGACCGGCTAGCGGCCATCCTGGCTGAGGCGGCGAGCTGCTGCCCGGATGACGACCGGCTGGCCAGCGCCTACGTGGCGGCGGCCCGCGCCTGGATCGCACAGCCGGAAAAGACCGTGCCAGATCTCGCCCTGGCGGAAAAGGCGGTCACGTCGGCCCGGCTGACCGGTGATCCCGTCCTGATCAGCGGTTCACTCGACGCCGTCGTCGGCGCACTGGACGCTGGCGGGCGCCTCAGGCAGGCGCACCAGGTGAACTCGGAACGCGCCGGGCTGCTGAAAACCCTGCCAAGGCACGATCCCCGAGCCGGAACCGAGATCATCGACACCTTCCACATGGTGACGGAGATCGCGGTCACTGCAGGTGACCTCCCGGCGGCGCTCAGTACTGCCATGCTGGCGCGTGGCGACGACATCGTCGGCGAGCAGCCGCACCGTACGGCGAGCAAGCCCATACTCCCGCTCGTACTGCAGGGGCGCTTCGATGAGGCCTTCGACCGGGCGGCAGAGATGTGGGAAGCGTGGAACAACGCCGGCCAGCCCGCTGCCCGGTGGATGGGCAAGGCCGTTTACGGCGTCATCCTCGGTTACGGCCTGCGTGGTGACGAGGCTGGCAAGCAGGAATGGCTGGCCAGGCTGGCCGGATACCTTGGCCGTGGTGACCCAGGCGCTGGCGGCAACCTGGACGGGGCTGCCGCTTTCACAGACGCCAGGATCGCGCTGCACGAGGGCCGCCTTGACTCGGCGGCGTCCGCCATCGCCGACGTGGACGGTCACTCCCAGCCTTGGTACGAGACACCGCACTGGTACTCGCTCCGGCCTTACGCGTGGGCGATCGCCGCCGAGGTAGCGGTAGTCGCCGGCCTGCCTGACGCCGCGAGCCGCCTTGAGGCGGCAGCGCCTGCGGGGGCGGAGAACTACTGGGCCGCGGCTTGCCTGGCACGTGCGCTCGGCCGCTTCCGCGGCGACAGGGAATCGCTGGAAAGCTCGGTGGCCGGCTGGGAGCACATCGGCGCTCGCTTCGAGCGGGCCTGCACCCTGCTCCTGCTGCCGGACCGCGCCGCGGAAGGGCGTGCCGAGCTAGCCGGGCTCCGTTGCGAGCCGCCTATGCCGCCGTTCTGCGAACAGAGCGCGGCGGGCTGAAGCCCGCCGCGCTC
>DATJLT010000005.1:0-10019 GCA_035509195.1 Streptosporangiaceae bacterium
CAGCCTGTCCGCGCCCGTCAACTGCCGGTATACCGGCCAGTTCAGCAGCCACCCCGGTCGCTCCACATATCCCATCCAAGCACGTACGCTTCGCAAAGCGGAAGGAGTCCCTGCGATGAGTGGCAAAACGGTGCGCCGGAAGGTCACCAGGATCAGCCTGGACGGGGTCAGCCCGGACCATCGCGTCACGCTGCGCGCCGACGTGCTCGCCGCCGAGGAACCGCTTGGGATAAGGATCGGCGGCGAGGCCGTGAACCTGACCATGCGTACCCCCGGCGACGACCTCGACCTGGTCGCCGGCTTCCTGTTCGCCGAGGGCATCATCACCGGCGGCGCTGACCTCGCGGAAATCAGGGTCTGCGACGGCACGGCCTGCGGGCACGCCGGTCACGACGGCCTCGGCAACATCGCCGACGTCCGCCTCGCCGAAGGCGGCGGCCCGGCCCCGCGCCGCAACTTCCTGACTACTAGTGCCTGCGGCGTCTGCGGCAAGGCGAGTGCGGCGGAGCTATTTGTCAGAAAATCTTTTGATCTCAGCCAAGATCACGTGGTAACTCACGCGAGCCTGCTGGCGGAACTGCCCGACCGGATGCGAGACGCCCAGCGGGTATTCGCGAGCACGGGCGGCCTGCACGCCGCCTGCGCGTTCACGGCCGACGGCGATCTCCTCTGCCTGCGCGAGGACGTGGGCAGGCACAACGCGGTCGACAAGGTCATCGGCTGGGCGCTGCGCTCTGGCAGGCTCCCGCTGAGCGGCCAGGTGCTCCTCGTCAGCGGACGGGCCTCGTTCGAGCTGGTCAGCAAGGCCGTGCTGGCTGGCTTCCCGGTCCTCGCCGCCGTGTCAGCGCCCTCATCGCTGGCCGCGGAACTGGCCGGGGAGAACGGGCTGACGCTCGTTGGCTTCCTGCGCGGCGGCTCGATGAACGTTTACACCGAGCCGCAGCGCGTCGTGCCTGGCTAACTCGTGGCAGCGGAGTCCAGCAGGCCACGGCGGCGCCTGACCGCGTGGTCGGCCTTGGAGAAGATCGTGTCGACCACGATCCCGATGGTCAAGATGACGATCATGATCGAGATCGCGCTTGACAGGTCCTGGTTGTCCTGCGCGGTGTTGAGCAGGATGCCGAGTGACAGGTGCCCGATGATAATCACCAGCAGCTCGCCTGCCATCAGGCTGCGCCAGGCGAACGCCCAGCCTTGCTTCATCCCGGCCACGTACGCGGGCAGCGACGCGGGCAGGATCAGGTACCTGTACAGCGCGATGCCGCGCAGGCCCATGGTCTTGCCCGCCCGCAGCAGCAGCGGCGGCGTGTAGTCCACGCCGGTGATCAGGCCGTTCGCGATCGACGGTGCTGCGCCGAGCACCATCACGAACAAGATCGCCGACTCGCTGATGCCGAACAAGATGATCGCGAAAGGGAACCAGGCGATCGACGGCATCGTCTGCAGCCCGCTGATGATCGAGCCGACGGCCGCGCGAAGCGGAGGAATGCGGGAGACCACCGCGCCGATCAGCGAGCCGATGACCAGCGCGAGCAGGTAGCCGACGACCGCGGTCTCCACGGTATTGCCGATCGCCTGCCATAGCTGGCCGTGCTTGAGCTGGTCGGCCAGGTTCGCTAGCGTATATGCCGGGGACTTGACCAGGCCATTGGCTGAATCGCTGTGGTAGTCCGACAGGTAGAACAATTCCCAGGCGGCGAGCACGATCGCGACGGCCAGCAGCTTGGGCCAGGCCGCGGTCCAGGTTTTGCGTGCGGCTCGCGAGGACCTGCTGCCGGTTTGCTGCTGAGCGAGTTCCAGGCTGTCGAGGCCGGAAATGGCTGTTTGCCTGCTGTTAGTGCTGACTGCCATGGCGGCTCATCTCCTCGCGCAGCCGGTCGGTGACCCTGCTGGCCAGCTCGGCGACCTGCACCGAGTCGATCCTTCTCGGCCCGGTCCTCGGGACCTCGTATTCCTCGATCACGGTGCCTGGCCGGCTGCTGAGCACGACAACCCGGTCGCCGAGCCGCGCTGCCTCGCGGACGTTGTGCGTGACGAACAGCACGGTCAGCGACCGCTCAGAGCAGATCCGGTCAAGTTCGTCGTGCAGCAGGTCACGGGTCATCGCGTCAAGCGCGCCGAACGGCTCGTCCATCAGCAGCAGGTCGGCGTCCTGTGCCAGCGCGCGGGCCAGTGCGGCCCGCTGGCGCATGCCTCCTGACAGCTCGTGCGGGCGCTTGTCGGCGAACCCTGACAGGTGCACGGTATCGAGCAATCCGGCCGCCCGCCGCTTGCGCTCGGCAGCTGGCACTCCCCTGGCCCGCATCGCAAGCTCGACGTTCTTGCGTGCGGTCAGCCAGGGGAAAAGCGCGGGCTCCTGGAACATGACGGCGACCCTGCGGCCGCCGGTACTGACCGAGCCTGAAGTGGGCGTGTCGAGCCCTGCGACGATGTTGAGCAGCGTGGACTTGCCGCAGCCCGATGCGCCGATCAGGCAGACGAACTCACCTGGGCTGACCGTGAGCGACAGCCGGTCGATCGCGAGCAGCGCGGCCTGCCCCCGCCCGTAGACCTTGGTTACCTCGGTGAGCGTGACAGCGCCATGAACTGCTGACGAAGGCAGCAGCGTCGCTTGCCGCTGCATGATGCTCACGAACTCACCTGCGGCTGGCCGTCGGCCTTGAGCAAGGCGTTCAGCGGGCCGAGATCGTAGAGCGCGCTGATGTTCTTCACCGGGCTCAGCAGGCCGACCTCGACCGCGTGCTGCGCGTCGGTGGCGAGCGAGGAGGCGATCGGGTCATCGGTGAAGTTGATCTGCTTGAACGAGGCCGCGACCACGCTGGTGCTGAGGCCCTTGCCAAGGAGCTTGGTGAGCTCGGCGTTGGCGGCGGCCTCGGCGGCCGCCGGGTCGCTGTGGATGTAGTTGTTGGCCTCGATCTGGGCCTTAAGCAGGTCGTTTACCGCCGACGGGTGCGTGGCGAGGAACTTGTCCGTCACGACCAGGTTGGTGGTGACGAACTGGCCCTTCGGCCACAGGCTGGCCTCGTTCACCAGCATGTGACCGCCGTCTTGCACCATCTCGATGTCGTAGGGCGCCGGCTCCCAGCCTCCGGCGATCTGCCCTGACTTGAAGTCGAGCACGGCCGCCGAGTTCGGTGTGATCGGCGTGATCGGGACTTCGCCGCCACCGGTCTGCGTAAAGGTCAGGCCCTGCTGCTTGAGCCAGGACCTGAGCGCCACGTCCTGAGTGTTGCCGAGCGAAGGGGTCGCCAGCTTCTGGCCCTTGAGCTGGGACGGCTTGGTGATGCTCTTCTTCACGACCAGGCCGGCTCCGCCGGACGCCGCACCCGAGATGACCTTGATCAGCTTGCCGTCTGAGGTCTGCCAGGTCTTGATTGCCGGGTTCGGCCCGACGTATGCGGCGTCAAGCTGCCCGGCAAGCAGCGCGGTTGCTTCCTCCGTGCCCGTGGAGAAGGGCTTGAACTCCAGGTCGACGTTCTTGCCGAGTTCCCTGGCGAAGAAGCCCTTGTCGATTCCGATCAGCGCCGGAGCGTGCGTGATGTTCGTCAGGAAGCCGAGCCGAAGCACGACCGGCGCGCCACCGCTCGGGTCACCTGAGCCCGATGACGAAGATGAGCAGCCGGCCGCCAGGGCGGTGACTGCCGCGATCCCTGCGCTGGCGACCGCGACGAGCGCGCGCCTCATGATGCCTCCCGATGGTCCTCTACGTTTACGAGCTAGATACTATCCAAATATCTATAGTAGGAAAATATTATAGAGGAACTCGTGTTCCCGCACCGGGCGGCGTTAGCTGTCGCCCTCGTCCATCTGCGTGAAGCCCTGCACGACCTTGGGGAACTTCTGCAGGCACTGCTGCAGTTCTGCCGTCTCGGCGTCGGTGGCGTGCGTCGAGTTGAAGTTGACCTGGTCGACGACTCCCGGTTCGCCGGTATCCGGCTTGACCTTGCCCATCAGCGGCAGGTTAGGTATGTGCGAGCAGGCCGAGGTCACGTGCCTCGCGGTCGCTACCGAAGTGCCGGGCGCGAACGTCACCTGGATCCACTGCTGCCCGAGTTGCTTGTCGAACTCGGCGCAGCCGCTGACACCGGCGATCACCGTAAGCGCGCCAACTGCCAGCACGGCGGACCTGAAGGGGGTGAGCACGAATACAGCTTAGGCCGTGCCTAGGCACCGTAGCCCACGCGGCCAAGCTGCGGGCCAGCGATGCGCTGCACGTCGGCAAGCTGTGCCGGGCTGAGCAGACGGCGCCAGTTCGTGCTCTCCTTCGCCCTCGGCACTTCGAGCTTGCCCACCTCGGCCGCGATGAACTGGGAAAGCGCGGTCCTGGTCGCGGCGGGCTGGGCGACGACCTGCTCGTACCTGAACGTCGTGAGCTGCTCGGCGCTCATCGAGTTCCGCAGCCTGGCCATCTTGTGTACCGAGCCGCGCCAGCGCATGGCGCACTTGCCTGCCACGGAGAGCTTCTCCCAGCCCGCCCGGTCGTCTTCGGTTTCCGTGCCGAAGAACGGGTTAGGGAATTCGGTCTCGACGTTGGCGATGCCCTTCCTGAACCAGGCAAGCTCGGCCGGGTCGGAAAGCATGGCTGCGACGACGTCACGGCCGTCCCTGATGATCTGCACGATCTTCGCGTCGGGAAACGCCTCGACCAGTGCTTCCGCGCAGTACATGAGCGCGGGCGTGGCGTCGCCGTACCGCGCTATCTCACGCTCGTCCACGCAGATTCCTGGTACCTTGCGGGCCTGCTGGCACTCGGCACTGCAGGTCAGGCAGGCTTCCGGGGTGACACGCCAGGCCTGGGCGAACGCGTCGCGCAGCACGGCCGCGGCGGCCTCGCCCCTGCCCTGCTGTATCGAAGGCGTCCGCGCGAACGCGTAGGCGACATTGAGCACGACAGGCTGCCCGGTCGTGAAATGGAAGCCCTCGCTGCGCTTCAGCGCACGCGCTATCAGGTCCGCCCCGGAATGCGGTGCGCCGATCACGAAGACCGGCTGGCGGACCTTTCGCCCGTTGACGACGAGTACGTAGGAGCGTGTTGGCATGGCTGGGACTAAGTGTTGCACTGCGGACGACCGGACGAAGCATGTGCCAGCAGGCATAGTCGGGAGAAAGTGTGGTACTTATCGGCCATGCTCACTTACATCGTCGTCCTTATCATCATCGGCTTGCTCGCCGGAGCGGTAGCACGGCTGCTGGTGCCTGGAAAGGACAGGATGGGCGTGCTCGGCACGATCGTGCTCGGCATCGTCGGCTCGTTCGTCGGCGGGTTCCTGTGGAACCTGTTCGAGTACGGGCACCTCACGCCAATACATACGGTCGGCATCATCGGCTCGATCATCGGCGCCATCATCGTGCTGCTGATCATGCGGATGACCGGCCTAGACCGTCGCCGTCGCCGGATCTGACCTGCCTTCCTGGCTGGCGAACTGAGTCAGGTAGAGGTCGCGGTACAGGCCGTTGGTCGCGAGCAACTCGGCGTGCGTGCCGCGCTCGACGACCTGACCGTCGTCGATGACCAGGATCTGGTCGGCCGAGATGATCGTCGACAGCCGGTGCGCGATCACCAGCGACGTGCGTCCGGCCAGTGCGGTCTTCAGCGCGCGCTGAACCGCGACCTCAGATTCTGAGTCCAGGTGCGCGGTCGCCTCGTCGAGCACCACGATAGATGGTGCCTTGAGCAGCAGCCTGGCCAGCGCGATCCGCTGCTTCTCACCGCCGGACAACCGGTATCCCCGGTCCCCCACAACCGTGTCAAGCCCGTCGGGCAGCCCGGAGATCAGTGACCAGATCTGGGCCGCCTGGCAAGCTTCGATCAGTTCCGGCTCGGTCGCGCCTGGCTTGGCGTAGGTCAGGTTAGCCCTGATCGTGTCGTGGAACATGTGGGCGTCCTGTGTCACCACGCCGACCATGTCGTGCAGCGAATCCTGCGTCACGTCCTTGATGTCGGTGCCGTCGATCAGTACGCGGCCCGACCGCGGGTCATACAGCCTGGCCACAAGCTGCGTGATCGTGGTCTTGCCCGCTCCTGAAGGACCGACAAGCGCGGTGAGCTGGCCGGCCGGAGCATGGAAGGAAACATCGCGCAGCACGTCGGCGTTCGCGTCGGTCCGCTCGGGCAACGGCAGCGCGATCGACTCGAGAGAGGCCAGCGAGATCTCGGCCGCGGTCGGGTACCTGAACCAGACCGCGTCGAAGTCGATCGCCGGCGCGGCCGGTCCCGTTCTCAGCGGCACCGCGTCAGGCGCGTCGGTGATGAGCGGCTTCAAGTCGAGTACCTCGAAGACCCGGTCAAAGCTCACCAGCGCGGTCATCACGTCGACCTGTACGTTGGACAGCGAGGTGATCGGCCCGTACAGCCGCCCGATCAGCGCCGCCAGCGCGACCAGCGTCCCGATCTTGAAGAAGTTGTCGATCACGAGCACGCCGCCTAGCCCGTACACGACGGCCGTCGCCAGGGAGGCAAGCAACGTCAGGGCGATGACCAGCGTCGACCCGTACATCGCGGTCGTGACGCCGATGTCGCGTACTCGCCCGGCCCGGTCACGGAACGTACTGACCTCATCGCCTGGCCGGCCGAAGAGCTTAACCAGCATCGCGCCGGCGACGTTGAAGCGCTCGGTCATTGTCGAGCCCATCGCGGCGTCGAGTTGCATCGATTCCCTGGTAAGCCGCTGCAGTTTGCGGCCGACGAATCTGGCTGGAAAGACGAACGCCGGGATCAGCACTAGGGCGACGAGCGTGACCTGCCAGGACAGCAAGATCATCGCGCCGAATACCAGCGCCAGCGACAGCACGTTGGCGACCACGGAAGACAAGGTCGAGGTCAGTGCCTGCTGCGCACCGATCACGTCGCTGTTCAGCCTGCTCACCAGCGAGCCGGTCTGCGTCCTTGTGAAAAACGCGATCGGCTGTCGCTGCACGTGCGTGAACACCTCGGTGCGCAGGTCGTAGATCAGGCCCTCGCCGATCCTGGCGGAAAACCAGCGCTGCCCGATCGTCAGCACCGCGTCAAGCAGCGCGAGCCCGCCCACCACCAGCCCGATCTCGATCACCACGCTGATCTTGCGCGGCAGGATGCCATCGTCGATCAGGCCGCGCAGCATCAGCGGCACCGCCACGGTCACCACCGCGTCGAGGGCCACGATCAGCAGGAACGTGATGAGCTCGCGCCGGTACGGCCGTGCATAAGAGAAGATCCGGCGTACGGTACCCGGCTTGAGCCGTTGCTGGGTAACCGACCGGTCGCGCGTGAAGCCGCGCATGGAATGCCACGTGGCATACGTCATGCCTGCCTAGAACCAGGTCCGTTCCGATGGCGTTCCCTGGTCCGCTCAGGGCGTAATGATCCGCTTCAGCAGCAGTTCACGCTGCGCCCGCCGCTCGGCCGCGGCCTGCTGCTCCAGAGTGTTTCCCGCCGCTTGCGCCAGCAGGGCCTTCGTCGCCCGCGCCGCGGCCGCATCGGTCGCCAGAAGGGCCGCGATCAGGTCGGCGACGGCTCCGTCCAGCTCGCCGGCAGGCACCATCAGCTCGGCCAGCCGCAAGAGCACGGCCTCTTCTGCCGTCACTGTCCTTGCCGTCAGGCAGAGTTCGATCGCACGGGGCAGGCCGACGATGTCGACCAGAGGTTTGGTGCCTGTCAGGTCAGGCACGAGCCCGAGCGCGGGCTCTTTCATGCAGAACCTCGCATCATCAGCGAGGATGCGCAGGTCACAAGACAACGCGAGCTGGAATCCCGCGCCGATCGCATGCCCGTGAACGGCAGCGATCGATACGATGCGCGGGTCACGCAGCCACAGGTACCCGGCCTGGTATCCGGCGACCTGCTGCTCGAAGTCCTCATCGGTCGCCTTGGCCACCTGGCCAGGTTCCTGGCCGCTCAGGAGCTTGATGTCGATGCCAGCGCAGAACGACGGGCCTTCGCCACGGACGACGACGATCCTGACCTGGTCTGGCAGGTCCGAGCCGATGCTCGCGAGCGCGTGCCAGACGGCCGGCGTCAGTGCGTTCCTGCGCTCAGGCCTGGACAGGGTGACGGTGGCCACCTGGTCGTCAACGACAAGCCTGACCGCGCCGGCGGCCAGCTCACTTTGGTGCATGCTGGCCGATACTAGCCCTTGCTCTTGGCCTTGCCCCTGGTGGCACCACCCCGACTGCGCAGCGTGACCCCTGACTCGGCGAGGATGCGGTGAATGAACCCGTACGACCTGCCTGTCGAGGCGGCAAGGGCACGGATGCTTTCTCCGGCGCTGTACCGCTTCTGCAGTTCAGATGCGAGCTTGGTGCGGTCGGCACCAGTCACTCTGGTGCCCTTCTTGAGAGTTTCGGTCACGCCTTCCTCCCGGTGAACTCCGGCCGCCGCTGCGCCGCCGTATCTCGCCATGATCACGCATGAACTCGTGATCGGCTACCCACACGGCTGCAAAAAAATTAGGACATTTACCTGCCATCGGGTGAGCAGCGATTTCACGCCAGCGCGACGAGATCGGCGAGATCAGGACTCCACAAGTCTTCGACCCCGTCTGGCAGCAAGAGCACCCGTTCAGGTCCGAGTGCTTCGACCGCGCCTTCGTCGTGAGTCACCAGCACGATCGCACCGCTGAAGCGCCGGAGCGCGGAGAGAATCTCCGCGCGGCTGCCAGGATCAAGGTTGTTGGTCGGCTCGTCAAGCAGGAGCACGTTCGCGCGGGACACGACGAGGAGAGCGAGCGCGAGCCTGGTCTTCTCGCCGCCGGAAAGCACGCCGGCAGGCTTGGCGACATCGTCGCCAGAGAATAGAAAGGAGCCGAGAATCCCGCGCTGTTCCGCCTCTGTCAGATCGGGAGCCGCCGTCCTCATGTTCTCGAGCACGGTCCTGTCATTGTCCAGGGTCTCGTGTTCCTGCGCGTAATAACCGAGGCGCAGGCCGTGCCCCGCAAGCACCTCTCCGGTGTCCGGCTCCTCAACTCCGGCTAGCAGCCGCAGCAGCGTGGTCTTGCCGGCGCCATTGAGACCGAGCACGACAATTCTGGCGCCTTTATCGACGGCCATGTCGACGTCGGTGAATACTTCGACGCTGCCGTAAGACTTGGAAAGGCCCCCCGCGGTCAGCGGCACCTTTCCGCAGTGCGCTGGCTCAGGGAAGCGCAGCTTGGCGACCTTGTCTGGCGCGCGGTCCGCGCTGACCCCGGCGAGCAGTTTCTCCGCCCGCTTGGCCATGTTGTGAGCCGCCGTCGCCTTCGTCGCCTTGGCGCGCATCTTATCGGCCTGCATGTTCAGGGCGGCGGCCTTGCGCTCGGCGTTGACCCGCTCGCGGCGCCTGCGCCTGGCGTCGGTTTCCCGCTGGTCCAGATAGGTTTTCCAGCCGACGTTGTAGATGTCGATGACAGCGCGGTCAGCGTCGAGGTGGAACACCTTGCTGACGATGGCGTCGAGCAGGCCGGTGTCGTGGCTGATCACGATCAGGCCGCCCTTGAACGTGCGCAGGTGGTCACGCAGCCAGTTCACCGAGTCGGCGTCGAGGTGGTTAGTCGGCTCGTCGAGCAGCAGCGTCTTCGAGTCGCCGAACAAGATCCGCGCCAGTTCCACCCGGCGGCGCTGCCCGCCGGAGAGCGTGCCGATCGGCTGCCTGAGCACCTTGGCAGGCAGTCCGAGGCTGGACGCGAGCGATGCCGCCTCGGACTCGGCCGCGTATCCGCCGAGCACGGTCAGCCTTTCCTCGAGCTGCCCGTACTTGCGCACGGCCGCGTCCCGCTTCACCGGATCGGGGTCAGCCATGCCAGTCTCGGCCCGCCGCATGCCCGCCAGCACCTCGTCAAGCCCGCGTGCCTGCAAGATGCGGTCGCTGGCCAGCACGTCGAGGTCGCCGGTCTTCGTGTCCTGCGGCAGGTAGCCGATCGAGCCAGTGCCGCGGACGGTGCCGGCCGCAGGCTGGCCCTCTCGCGCCAGCACTTTCAGCAGCGTGGTCTTGCCCGCGCCGTTCCTGCCGACCAGCCCGATCTTGTCTCCTGGCGCGACCTGAAAAGAGACACCCTCCATCAGCAGCC
>DATJLT010000006.1:0-8721 GCA_035509195.1 Streptosporangiaceae bacterium
GTCAGCCAGCATGGGAAGATGCCGGATCTGGTTGTCCACCTCCCAGGCAAGGACTGGCTCGTGCTCATCGAAGCAGCATCAAGCCACGGCCCGGTGGACTTCAACAGGCACGGGGAACTTAGTGAGCTATTCCGCGAGTCGTCCGCAGGACTGGTTTACGTCTCTTGCTTCGCTAGCCGTGCTGACATGCGACGCTATCTAACTCAGATCGCGTGGGAAACCGATGCCTGGTGTGCGGACAACCCCACCCATCTCATCCACTTCAACGGAGAGCGTTTCCTCGGTCCCTACCAGTAGCAGCGGGGGGCGCATCGCTGTCGCTTTCGCTATAGCGGTGGGCCCCCGCTGTTCGCGGCTATGCCGCGGCCAGGGTCGCCGGCTCGGCGGCGGGCTCTAGTGCCAGGGCAAGGACGTCCTTGACGTCGGTCATCAGGTGGATGTCCAGGGCCTCGCGGACCTTCTCTGGCACGTCGTCCAGGTCGGGGGCGTTCCGCTGCGGTATCAGCACCATGCTGATGCCGGCCCGGTGGGCGGCGAGCAGTTTCTGCTTGAGCCCGCCGATCGGCAGCACCCGTCCGGTCAGCGAGACCTCGCCGGTCATGGCCACGTCGGACCTGACCAGTCTCCCCGACAGCAGCGATGCCAGCGCGGTCGTCATCGTGATGCCCGCGCTCGGGCCGTCCTTGGGCACCGCACCCGCGGGAACGTGCAGGTGGACGCCGCGGTCGGCGAGCTCGGCGACCGGCAGGCCTAGGGCAGCGCCGTTTGACCGCAGGTAGGAAAGCGCGATCTGGGCAGACTCCTTCATCACGTCACCGAGCTGTCCGGTGAGCGTGACTCCGCTCTTGCCGCTTGCCTTGTCCGCGAGCGACGCCTCAATGAACAGGAGATCGCCGCCCGCGCCGGTCACCGCGAGCCCGGCGGCCACGCCTGGCACCGCGGTCCGCTCGGCTGACTCCGGCGTGTGCCTGGGATGACCCAGGTAGTCGGTCAGGTCGGCGCTGTCCACCGTGAGCGGGAGGGTTAGCTCTTGCTTTCCTGTCGCCAGGCTGGCCGCGATCTTTCGCAGTACCCGCGCGATGGACCGCTCAAGCGAGCGGACGCCAGCCTCGCGGGTGTACTCGGTGGCCAGAGCACGGTACGCGGCGTCGGTGAAGGTCACGTCGCCTGGCTCCATGCCGGCCCGGCCGAGTTGCCTGGGCAGCAGGTGATCGCGGGCGATCGTGAGCTTCTCGTCCTCGGTGTACCCGTCGAGCCTGATCAGGTCCATGCGGTCAAGCAGCGGCTCAGGTATCGCCTCGGCCACGTTGGCCGTGGCGATGAACAGCACGTCGGACAGGTCGAGCTCGACCTCGAGGTAGTGGTCGCGGAACGTGTGGTTCTGCGCCGGGTCGAGCACCTCTAGCAGCGCGGCCGTCGGGTCGCCGCGGTAGTCGGCGCCGACCTTGTCGACCTCGTCGAGCAGTATGACCGGGTTCATCGAGCCGGCCTCGCGGATCGCGCGGACGATCCGGCCGGGCAGCGCGCCGACGTACGTGCGGCGGTGGCCGCGGATCTCGGCCTCGTCCCTGACGCCGCCGAGCGCGACGCGGGCGAACTTGCGGCCCATGGCGCGGGCGACAGACTCGCCGAGCGAGGTCTTGCCAACTCCAGGCGGCCCTGCGAGCGCCAGTACGGCGCCGCTCCTGCGGCCGCCCTCGATGGACTGGCCCTTGTCGGCGAGGCGCTTGCGTACGGCCAGGTACTCGACGATGCGGTCCTTGACCTCGTCAAGGCCGGCGTGATCGGCGTCGAGCACTTCCCTGGCGCCGCTGATGTCGTAAGCGTCGTCCGTGCGAGTGTCCCACGGCACGTCGAGAACGGTATCGAGCCAGGTCCTGATCCAGCCCGCCTCGGGCGAAGCGTCCGAACCGCGCTCCAGCTTGGCCGCCTCGCGCAGCGCGGCCTCTCTGACGTGCTCAGGTAGGTCAGCGGCCTCGATCCTGGCACGGTAATCGTCCTGCTCGGTCGCGGGCGTCCCGTCGAGCGCGGCCAGTTCCTTGCGGATGGCGGCGAGCTGCTGGCGAAGCAGGAACTCGCGCTGCTGCTTCTCCATGCCTTCGCGGACGTCGTTGCCGATGGTCTCGGCCACGTCAAGCTCGGCGAGATGCTCGCGAGCCCAGCCGGCCAGCAACTCGAGCCGCTCTTCGACGTCAATCGTCTCCAGCAGCTTCGAGCGCTGCTCGACAGACAAGTAGCTCGCGTAACCCGAACTGTCGGCCAGCGCCGACGGATCGGTGATCCTTGACAAGGCGTCGACAACCTGCCAGGCGCCTCGCTTCTGCAAGATCGCGGCGGCCAGGCCGCGGTACTCCTTGGCCAGTTCGGCGGCGCGAAGGCTGGCAGGTGGCTCCTCTGTCACGGTGCCGAGCACCCAGAGCGCGGCACCAGGGCCGACGGTGCCGGCGCCGATCTTGACACGGGACAACGCCCGGATGACGGCGCCCGGCTTGCCGTTGGGCAGCCGCCCTTCCTGCTCAACGACGCCAAGGACGCCAACAGGCGCGTAGCGTCCGTTGATCCTCGGCACGAGCAGCAGCCTTGGTCGCGCGTCGCCTTCCGCCGCCGCGCGAGCGGCCTCGATCGACGACCGGACCTCGGGGTCAGAGGTGTCAAGCGGCACAACCATGGTGGGCAGCACGACGTCGTCATCGAGCGGCAGCACGGGCAGCGTGAGGGTTTCGCTCATGTGAAGTCTCCAGCGGGGTTAATTACTTAATTACAGTCACCCATAGCGCGAGCCGGGGCCTATTTGTTCCAGGCCCCCAACCGCCTGCCCGTGGATCCGGGGATTGTGGGTATATTTCGCCCTCAAACCCCGGATTCAGGGGCTGTCACCACGCTGCCGCCGGCCCGGTCGACCTCAAGCACGAGGACGTCCCAGGGCTCCCCGGCCGCTTTCGCGATCTCGCTGACCACATCCACCCCAGCAGTAACTCCGGGTACCACCAGCGCGAGCACCGCCGGCCCGGCACCAGACACGACCGCGGGAACCCCGGCGAGCCGCAGCGTGCTCACCAGCCCCGCGGTCCCCGGCATGGACTCCGCACGGTAAGGCTGGTGCAGGAAATCCTCGCTCGCATCGAGCAGCAGCGCAGGATCCGAGATCAGCCCGGCTACGAGCAGTCCCGCGCGCCCGGCGTTCATCGCCGCATCGGCGTGCGGCACGCTGACGGGGAGCAACGACCGCGCCACCTCGGTAGCCAGCGGCGACGTCGGCACGCAAAGCACCGGAGTCAGTCCGGCCACCGGCTCAAGCCGGGCGAACCGCACGTCACCGTTCCTGCCCGCAGGCGACCACGCGATCACGAACCCGCCGTACAGGCAGGCGGCCACATTGTCAGCGTGCCCCTCAAGGCCAGCCGCCAGCCCGAGCACCGCCTCATCGGACAGCCGCGTTCCAGACACCGGTGCCCCGAGTTCCCGCGCCGCCAGCAGTCCCGCCACGATCGCCGCCGCCGAGGACCCGAACCCGAACCCGTGCGGAATCGCGTTCCTGCATCGCAGCGCGAGCCCCGGAGGCGAGACGCCGAGCACGTCGAAGGCCGCCCGCATCGCCCGCGCCACGAGATGCCCTTCACCGGAATTCGCGGTGTGCTCGCCGACCCCGGTCACCTCGATGCCGAGCCCGGCACCGGTCACCCGCGCCTCGAGGACGTCATAAAGCCCGAGCGCGAGGCCGAACGAGTCGAAGCCGGGGCCCACATTGGCGCTGGTCGCGGGAACCCTGACAAGGGCTGCCCGGTCGGGCCAGGTCACTGTCTCACTCCAGGCCGAGTTCGGCCGCCGCAGCGGCCGCATCGACCTCGATCACGGCAGGCTCTGGCACGCCGCCGATCGCGATCTCAGGATCCTTGATCCCGGTTCCCGTGATCGTGCACACGACGACGGAGCCCGGCTCGACCGTTCCCTCCTGGCAGGCCTGAAGCAGCCCGGCGACACCTGCCGCGGATGCTGGCTCACCGAAAACACCTTCACGAGCCGCCAGCAAGCGGTAAGCGCAGAGAATCTGCTCATCGCTGACGGCCCCGATGCGACCGCCAGATTCGTCCCTCGCGGCCTCGGCTAGCTGCCATGAGGCCGGGTTGCCTATCCTGATCGCCGAAGCGACAGTGACCGGGTCAGGCACCGGCGCGCCGGTCACGATCGGCGCCGAGCCTTCTGCCTGGAAGCCGAGCATGCGCGGCGCCTTCGCCGACCGGCCGTGAGCCAGGTACTCGCGGTAACCCATCCAGTACGCGGTGATGTTGCCCGCATTGCCGACTGGCAGGCAGTGAACGTCAGGCGCGTCGCCCAGTTCGTCAACCACCTCGAACGCGGCCGTCTTCTGCCCGGCCAGGCGATCGGGGTTCACCGAGTTGACCACGGCCACGCCGTTCTTCTCGCCTAGCTTCTTCACCAGCTCGAGGCAGTCGTCGAAGTTGCCGTCGACCTGGAGCAGCCTGGCGCCGTAGGCAAGAGCCTGCGCCATCTTGCCGATCGCGATCTTCCCGCGCGGTACGAGCACGGCGCACTCGAGGCCGGCCCTGGCCGCGTAGGCGGCGGCGCTTGCGCTCGTGTTGCCGGTCGAAGCACAGATGACCAGCTTGGCGCCGCGCGCAGCGGCCAGCGACAGGGCCACGGTCATGCCGCGGTCCTTGAAAGAGCCCGTGGGATTGGTGCCCTCGGTCTTGAGGTAGACCCGGCAGCCGGTCATGGCGGACAGAGCCTGGGCAGGCAGCAGCGGCGTGCCGCCCTCCCCAAGCGTGACAACGGCATGCGCGGGAATTGGCGGCAGATAAGCGCCGTACTCGCCGACGACACCACGCCAGCTCGTCATTCGCCTTCCTCGCCTTCGACTCGCATGACGCTGTCCACGGCCTTCACCGCGCCCATGGCCGCCAGTTCGGCGGTGGTCTCGGCCAGCGCGGACTCTTTTGCCGTGTGCGTGACGATAAGCAGGCTCGCGTCCTCGCCCCTGCCCTCCTGGTGCACGATCTTGATCGAGACACCGCGCCTGGCGAAGCATTCGGCGATCGGAGCGAGGACGCCGGGCTGGTCAGCGACATCAAGAGACACAAAGTACCTGGTCAAAGACTCATCCATGGATACAACAGGTAGCTGCGCGTAAGTCAGTGGCTCGGGCCCGCGTACACCTGACCGCTGGTTTCTTGCCACGGCCACGATGTCGCCGAGCACCGCGCTGGCCGTGGGCTCCCCGCCGGCGCCCGCGCCGTAGAACATCAGCCGTCCGGCCGCCTCAGCCTCGACGAAGACCGCGTTATACGCACCATGCACTGCCGCAAGCGGGTGAACCTCTGGGATCAGCGAGGGATGCACCCTGACCGAGATGCCATCGCCGGTCCGCTCGCAGATCGCGAGCAGCTTGATCACGAAGCCGAGGTTCCTGGCGCTCGCGATGTCTGCCGCCGTGACGTGCGTGATGCCTTCGGTAAAGACGTCCGCCGACGTGATTTCCGAATGGAACGCCAGGCTGGCCAGGATCGCGGCCTTCGCGGCAGCGTCCTGCCCGGACACGTCGGCGGTCGGGTCAGCCTCCGCGTAGCCGAGTTGCTGAGCCACGGCAAGCGCGTCGCTGAAGCCGGCGCCGCCGGTGTCCATCTTGTCGAGTATGAAGTTCGTGGTGCCGTTGACGATGCCGAGCACCCGCCTGATCGCGTCGCCTGCCAGGGACTCGCGCAGCGCACGCAGCAGCGGGATGGCTCCGGCGACGGCCGCCTCGTAGTACAGGTCGACGCTGCTGGCGCTGGCTGCCTTGTGCAGCGCACCGCCGTCGCAGGCGATGAGCGCCTTGTTCGCGGTGACGACCGACCTGCCCGCATCGAGTGCGGCCAGGAGCAGCGACCGCGCGGGCTCGATCCCGCCGATCAACTCCACCACGATGTCGATGTCGTCCCTGGCCACCAGGCCCGCGGCGTCGGTCGTGAACAGCGAGCGATCTACCTCAGCGGCCCGCGGCAGGCCAGGATCGCGGACAGCGATGCCGGCGAGCTCAAGCGGCCCGCCCGCCCGCGCGGAGAGCCCGGCCGCCTGCTCGGTCAGCAGCCTGGCAACCTGAGAGCCAACAGACCCGCAGCCGAGCAGCGCGATGCGCAGCGGCTCATGAACAGTGCTGGCGTGCGGCACGCGGCTCTCCTTGGCTCGGGAGCGGTTCGGGCTCGGGGAGCGGTGCCTTTACCCTAGCGTGCGGCCCTGGTGAGCCGGTCGTTGACCGCGAGCCAGTCGTCGCCGCCAGGCGGCGCAAGCACCGCGATGGCCTTGACTCCGGCGTCGTCAAGCCGGTGCAGGGCAGCGTAAAGATCGGCGGCGTACTCATGCGGGTCGGCGGAAAGCAGTTCGACGGGACCCGCCGCGCCGTCAGGCACCGCGTCGTAAGTGAGCAGTCCGGCTGGCTGCGGCAGTTCCCGCAGGTCGTCTTCCGTGATCGAGCCGAAGACGACGAGCCTGGCTGACGGTGCGTAATGCCTTCTCCCCGTGCCTGGCGAGCGCGCGGCGCCGGACGGCACGGGCAGGTCGACCTTCCCCACGACGTCGCGTACCGACCGCAGCGACAGCGCGCCAGGGCGAAGCAGCGTCACCCGGCCCCCGGTCACATCGACGACGGTCGATTCGATTCCGAAGCCGCAAGGACCGCCGTCGAGCACCAGCGGCACGTCGGGCAGGCTGCGCAGCACATGCTCTGCCCGTGTCGGCGATAGCTGCTCTGACCGGTTCGCGCTCGGTGCCGCGAGCGGCAGCCCGCAGTCCCTGAGCAAGGCCTGAGCGACCGGATGCGCGGGAACACGGATCGCCAGCGTGCGGGCGTCGCCGCCGCCGACGTCAGGCAGTCCGGCCGCCCGGTCAACGACCAGGGTCAGCGGCCCTGGCCAGTACTGCCCGGCCAGCTTCGCCGCCGTCTCTGGCCAGTCGAGCGCCAGCGACTCCGCCTGCCCTGCTGAGTGCACGTGCACGATGAGAGGGTTCCAGGCCGGGCGGTTCTTCAGCCGGTAGATTTCCCCGACAGCTTCGGCGGAGAACGCGTGCCCGCCAAGCCCGTAGACCGTCTCGGTCGGAAACGCGCAGACCGAGCCTCGGCGCAACAATTCGGACGCGCGTCGGAGGCCGGCGTGATCTGGCTCGACGATCCGGTTGCTCACAAGGGATACGCTATTCCGCATGAACGAGTGGCCGGGTCAGGGCGGGCAATGGCAGGGCGGGCAGCCGGGTGGCCAGCAGCCGTTTGGCTATCAGGATCCTGGCCAGCAGCAATTCGGAGCGCAGCAGCAGTTTGGGGCACAGCCGTTCGGCTGGCCAGGAGGCGCACCGCAGCAGGGCGGGCCGGTACAGCCGTACGCGGCACTGCCCGCGGGAGCACCAGGAATGATCGGCGGCGAGCCAGTGCTCGTCGTGATCGGCGACATCTCGGTGACGCCCACGACCGTCTACACCCCGACCGGTGCGCGCCCGCTCAGCGACGTCGGCTGGAGCTTCACCGACCTGTCAGTTACCAGCCAGTCGATCCCTGTCTGGGCGATCGTCTGCGCGGTCGTGCTGTTCCTCGCCTGCTTCCTCGGCCTGCTGTTCCTCCTGGCCAAGGAGAACACGACGACCGGCTCGGTTCAGGTCAGCGTGACCGCACCTGGCTTCGTGCACACGACGACGATCCCGGTACGGAGCCAGCAGCAGGTCGCCGACCTCAACGCCAGGGTCAGCTACGCGCGCACGCTCGTCGCCGCGGGCAACCAGGGCGGGCAGCAAGGCTGGCAGCAGCCCGGCCAGCCCTGGCAGCAGCCTGGCCGCTAGCCTGGCCGTGGCCCCCGGCGGCATCTGGGCTGCGGATCGGGTGCATCGGGAACCTCACCGCCGGGCGTAGCGTTGACACCGAACCTGGCCCGCACCTAGATTTTCACTGTTCGATCACGGAACCGATGTTCGTGAAGCGAACGGCGCAAATACCGTGGACCCCCTGCCTCTCGGATCAAGGAGCGCACATGTCTTTGCTCGATTCTTCGATCTGGCACGGCAAGGCCTTTTCTAACGGCTGGCGTGAGGTGTCAGGCGGCACCGCCGCGGTCATCGAGCCGGCGACCGGCGCGGAACTCGGCACGGTCGGCATCGCGGCTCCCATTGACATCGCCGCCGCCGCGGGCGCGGCCGCCGCCGCGCAGCAGGCCTGGGCCGCGACCCCGTACACGCAGCGGGCAGCGATCTTGCGCAAGGCCGGTGATATCTGGCTGGCCCATGCGGCCGAGATCGAAGACTGGAACATCCGCGAGAGCGGGAAGATCGGGCCGGCCGCGCAGTTTGAGACCCATGTCGCCACGGAAGAGGTCTTCGAGGCCGCGACTCTGCCGTCCCGCCCTTACGGCGACCTGCTTCCCAGCGAGCAGCCGCACCTGAGCTTTGCCGAGCGCGTCCCCGTCGGCGTCGTGGGCGTGATCAGCCCGTTCAACTTCCCGCAGATCCTCGCGATCCGCTCGGTCGCCCCGGCGCTCGCGCTCGGCAACGCGGTCGTGCTCAAGCCGGACCCGCGCACCGCCGTCTGCGGCGGCGTCGTGCTGGCCCGCGTTTTCGAGGAAGCCGGCCTGCCAGCGGGCCTGCTGCACGTTCTCCCCGGCGGTCCTGACGTGGGCGAGTCCATGGTCACCGACTCGCTTATCTCGGTGATCAGCTTCACCGGCTCGACGGCGGCAGGCCGCAAGG
>DATJLT010000007.1:0-36480 GCA_035509195.1 Streptosporangiaceae bacterium
CCAGTAGAAGCTGACCTCGCCGCGGCCGATCCGGTCTCCGTCTGCGAGGCAATGAACTTGCCGGAGGGCGACCTTTCTGTGCTCTGCGCTTGCCCGCCCTGCACCGGATTCTCACGGACGCTCGCACAGAATCATCTGCGCGACGATGGCAGGAACAGCCTCGTCCGAGTTGTAGCCGACTACATAAAGGTGCTGCGCCCTCAGATCGTTCTTATGGAGAACGCACGCGAGCTGGTAATGGGGCGGTTTTCCGTTCACTTGCACGGCCTGATCAATGACCTCTCAGAACTCGGCTACTCCGCTTTGGCCGCCACGCATTTCCTCAATGAGTTTGGCCTACCGCAAAGACGCGAGCGTGCCCTGGTCGTTGCCGTAAGGCGACCTCTGCCGTTGCGCGGGCTGCGCGACATGTGGGCTGGCTATCGAGTCGAGCGGAAAGCAACTCACGTCCGCCGGGCCATCTGGGATCTGCCAGCGATTGGGGCGGGGCAGACCTATCCCGGTGATCCGATGCACGTTTCTCCGATGATGATCTCGGATGCTAACCGGCAGCGACTGGCGGCCACTCCTGCCGACGGCGGCGGCTGGATAGACCTGATTGGTCATCCTGATGCTGACCAGTTGCTGACCCCGTCGATGAAATACCGGGCAAAGATTCGTGATTTCGGTAGTCATCCGGATGTCTACGGCCGGTTGTGGTGGGATAGGCCGGCGGTGACGATCAAGCGGGAGTGCGCTCACATCGGCAACGGACGCTACGCTCACCCTGAGCAGGACCGGTTGTGCACGGTGCGCGAGATGTCGATCCTTCAGGGATTTCCGCGCGATTACACCTTCGTCGGCACGCTCACGAACATGTACCGGCACATCGGGGATGCCGTTCCGCCGCTGATCAGCTATCAGCTTGCGGCTCTGTGCGAGTGGATACTCACCGATCTCCGGCCTGGGCCTGACGAGCTGATCTTGCCTGGATGCCACCTTGAGCCAGAGGACATCGAAGCCGATTCCTCGCTGTTGATCGCGGTCTGATCACTTCTCATCGCGCGATTCGGCCCGAATCGGCCAATCGGGCCGGTAAGTTCGGCAACGTGAAGCGAGCCTACGATCGTGGTGATCTCCACAGGAAGATCGATCGGCTGACCGATGGTCAGGCTGACGTAGTTGGCGGTTTCGTCGATGCGGTGCTGGCTCCGATGCACAGTGAAAGGCTTCCAGCGACCTGGCTTACGGTACCAGCCTGGGAAGATGCGTTCCTCGCGAGGCTGCGCGGCCATCATGGCCTCAGCAAGGACCCTTTGTCGACGACGCAGTTCGAAGCGGCATTCAATGAGTCATGCCTCGCCGCTGGGTGGCAGGTCGAGGTAGCGGCCTCGGCCACTCAGCGCTTCTTCGATACGACGATCACCGTGGCCGGCTCGCGGCCGCGCAGGCTTTCGCTAAAGGCTTCGTCGGCGAAAGACATGAGTATAAGGCGCGTTCACATCTCAAAGCTCACAGAGGCGGCGTGGATTCAGGATGTCAGGAGGAAAACTGATCGCCGGGATCGCATCGTCTCGTTGTTCAGGGAGTACGAGAGCGTTACTTCGTCGATAGTAATGCTCAGGGGTTTCCGCGGGCGGGAAGGCTGTGCCGTATACTATGAGCTGCTAGAAATCCCCACGGCTATATTCGCGCCGGTTGCCAGGCTGACAGTCGATCAAGCCCAGCTAGGCACAATAAAAGTACCCGATGCCGATCTGCCTGACTTCGCGATTCGCGTCGACCGTAGCGACGCCAAGATAACGGTGACGAGCATTCGTCTTGATCTTTGCGTCATTCACGGCCGGTGGGGAGTTGGATAGCGGCACAGTCAGCACATGGCTGTGGAGGTGCCGGTTTCCGTGTTGAGTAGTTCAAGTGCCGAGGTCTCGGTGGCGAAGTTGAGCACCTTCTTGTTGCTGGTGAAGGTGACGTTGCCCCAGAGGAAGCCGAACTCGTTCAGGTCTTGCGACGCCGGGGCCGAGGTCTCGGCGTCCTGGGCGTAGGTCCAGAGCGAGGCCGCGTTGGCGTTGATGAAGCTGGTCAGCTCCTGATCGGAGATGCCGGCGCCTGGCAGGGTGCGGGCGAGGCAGTAAGCGCCCCTGATGAACAGGCCCTTGTTCGGCAGGAAAGGAGTGTCGCCGATCTGGCCAGGGCCGGTCTTGACGCGCAGGACGCAGTCGGCCGGCCAGCGCGATTCCGAGCCGGCTGGCGGTTCGCAGGGTTCGCTGAGGATGCCGCCGGCCGCGACCGTGGGCGGGGCGAACGGGGTGTGGCCTGCGGCGTAGTAGATGCCGAGGTCGCCGGGGGGTGACTGGCCGGGCAGGCGGGTGTCGGTCATGACCGTGTCCGCCAGGTTGTCGGCGACGCGCAGATAGTAGCGTGCGTCTGCGGTGTCGCCGAAGAGCTTGTCTGCCTCGTACAGGTCGGTGAGAGCGGCGACGCCTATGCCCTGTGAGTGGAGCCACATTTGCTGGCCCATCGGAGTGCACGACGCGGTCAGGTGATCGTCGAGCATCAGGCGTGACCCTGGGGTTCCTGCCGGGCGCCCTGGAACGCTCGGTGCGAGCTTGCTGCGGAAGGGTCCGCCGATGATCTTCGCGGGCGGAGTCGTGGCGGTGCCGCCGTGCGACGCGCTTCCTGCTAGCCACTTGCCTACCGCGTTCGCGCCGCCGGCCCCCTTGACGCCGTTCACGTACCTGGCCGCGCCAGGCATGCCGCGGGTCTTAGTGATCACGTAGAGCCAGGCGGAGAGCCGCAGGTAGAGCACGTTGGCGATGGTGTTCTCGGTAGATGGGCCGTGCCTGCCCTGGCCGGAGTACTGCACCAGAGCCCCGCCGCAGGCACTGTCCCAGCCGTGGGTCGTGAGGTAGCTCCACAGTTCCTCTGCCAGGTAGAGGTAGCGAGGGCTGCCCGTAAGGCGGTAGGCGTTTACCCAGGTCAGTGCCCACCAGCCGGTGTCGTCGTAGTACCGGTTGGCGAAGTTGGCCGAGCTTTCGGCTGACGGCCAGGCCGCGTTCTGGCCCGATGGGCACGTGGTGCCGCAGATGACGCTATAGGTGCTGGCCAGCGCGTCCTTGATGGAATCGTCGGCGATGGTGGCGGCCGGGTTCTGGTCGGCGAAGTCGGCCAGAGCATAGAGCGCGAGTGCCGACCACCACCAGCAATTGCCGCGCCGGTACGTATTCGAGCAGGTCGCGGCGCCTGGGTCAGCGGGAGTATTGAACAGCCCGCCGAACTTGCCCGAAGCGTTGTACCAGTCAAGCAACTGAGCGGCGGCGGACAGGGCGCGGGCCGAGGCGGACGGCCCGGCGACCAGCCAGCGTTGCCCGGCCGCGTTCTGATCGCAGGGTTTCATGGCGGCGGCGACGCCCGCGGCGACCTTGCCGGTTGGCGGGGCCAGGCAGGTGCCCGAGTTACGTAGGTGGACGTGGCCGGTGCTGACGGTCCACAGTTGGGTGGAGGCTCCGGTGCAGGGCTGCAGGCGGAGCCGGGACGCGGCTGCTTTCGTGAGGCACTGGCCGGAGATCCTGATCGTGTGGTCGGCTTCGACGGTCCAGATCTGGTTCCAGGTCGCGATGCCCGAGCCGCCGCAGCTTTCCAGCCGGATGGCGACGGCCTGCTGCCCGCCCGGGTCCTTGCCCTGGGTATTGTCCAGGCAGACGCTTGGGTTCGCCGCGCTCCTGATCGCGCCGGCGGCAATGGCCGGCGTGGGACCGGCCGCAACCGCGGGTGCTGAGGCGGTCGCTGGCGCTTGCCCCACCCAGGCGGCCGCTACCGCTGCCACCGTTACGATGATGCCGACCCGGCCGGGCGTTCCCACCCGTAGACCTGAACCTCGCGTATGCCGTCGCAGCGCCGCCTCCCCGATCAAGGTACCTGGAAACGGACAATACTACGTTTCACCATGACAAGAGATTTATCCGATAATAGATCTCTCGCGAAGTTATCGGGGCGAGCGGCTGTGGCGTAGGCCGGAGCGGACAGCATCGGTGGCTCCGCGTTGCTGTGGCCGGGGCGGATCTGAGGACAACGGTGGCTACTTGTTGCTGTCCCTGTGACATCGCTCGGACTTTGATGCTGTAGCGGGAGCGGGGCCGACAGCATCGGTGGCTACTTGATGCTGTTGGGCCGGGCTGGCGGGCTGTCCGGCTGGCGGGGTCAGCGGTCGTTCTGCCCGCGCCACCGGGAGCCGAGCGCCCAGACGGGGAGCTTTCGTCTTGCGCACGGGCCGGCGAAGATCAGAAGGAGGATGGGCGGCGGGAATGAAAGGAGGAGTTCCGGTGCTCGGAAGGTTCGTGGAAGACCCAGGCACTCCGGTGCGGCATGACCCGGAACCTGAGCGGTTCCGTCAGGTGCTCGGCCACTTCGCGACCGGCATCGCGATCATCACGGCCAGCCAGGCTGGCGAGCCGGTCGGCTTCTCCTGCCAGTCTTTCGCCGCGCTGTCGCTTGACCCGCCGCTTGTGCTGTTCTGTCCGGCGCGTACCTCTTCGACCTGGCCGCGCATCGAGCTGGCCGGGTTCTTCTGCGCCAACGTGCTCACCGCCGAGCAGGGAGACCTGGCCACGTTGTTCGGCCGCAGCAGGCCAGACCGGTTCGACGGAATCGAATGGGTGCCTGACGCAAATGGCAGCCCGATCATCGACGGCGTGCTGACCTGGATCGGCTGCCAGATCATCGACGTTCACACGATCGGTGATCACTATGTCGTCGTCGGCCAGGTTCTCGAACTCGGTGAGTGCGGCCCCGACCGGCCGTTGCTGTTCTACCGCGGTCGCTACGGCACGTCGGCCGTCCCGGCCGCTGAAGGTCCGCCTGAGGTGGTGGAGACCATGCTCGCCTGGCCCAAGCACGCCGACTGGATGTAGCAACTGGGTGCAGAGATCAGCCGATCACGAGATCGGCGATCCTGGCGAGCTGAGCGGCCGGCGACCCGAAGAGCTGCGCCGAGCCGTGCGCGCGCTTGAAGTAACGTTGCGCGGGGTGTTCCCAGGTGATGCCGATCGCGCCGTGAAGCTGGATGGCCTCGGCGGCGACCTTGGAGAGCACGTCTGAGCAGTACGTCTTCGCGGCCGGGGCCAGCAGGGTCACCTCGCCAGGCGAAGCTGCCGCGGCCCGGTACGCGAGCGAGCGTGCCGACGCGACAAGCGCGTGAAGTTCGGCGAGCCGGTGCTGTATCGCCTGGAAGCTCGCGATCGGCCGGCCGAACTGCACTCTTGCCTTGGTGTACTCGACGGTCAGCTCAAGCGCCCGCGCTGCCGCTCCCGCTTGCTCGGCGGCGAGAACCAGGCAAGCCGCGTCCCGCGCACAAGTCAGCGCCGCTGCTCCGGAGCCCGCCTCGTCTGGCGTCCCGAGTGGCTGCCGGGCGGCTGCCGCCAGCCTGACCACGGCAAGCCGCCTCGTCTGGTCAACGGCAGCCACCGCCTCCCGCTCGACTCCCGCCTGGTCAGGGGAGACTTCGAAGAGGCCGATGCCGCCTTCTGGCAGGCCGGCGGCCACGATCAGGACGTCGGCACTGTCCCCGTCGAGCACGTAGTGAGCCGCTCCGGTCAGCGTCCAGCCGCCGCCGCTGCGCTCGACCGCGAAACAGCCCGCCTCGCCTGGGTCCCAGCCGCCTTCGCGTCCGGTCCAGGCAAGCGCCGCGACCAGGGTCCCTTCCGCGATCGGCGGCAGCAGCCTGGAGCACGCGTCGGCGTCACCGGAAGCCAGGATCGCCTGCGCGGCGAGCACCGCGGAACCGAGCAGCGGCGATGGCGCCAGTGCCCGCCCGAGTTGCTCGGCCACGATCGCGGTCTCAAGTATCCCGGCCCCGGCGCCGCCAAATCGCTCGGGAATCGCCAGCCCCGCCACCCCGATCCCGGCAAGCAACCGCCAGAACTCCCCAGGAGAGCCCGAGTCAGGCGGATGCCGCCTGATCAGGTCGGCGACGGAGTCGGCCAGCGCCCGCTGCTCCTGCGTCAGGTCCATGGCCCGGACTCCACCTGATTACCGGCCTGCGAGGCGTCGGCGAGCGCCCGCTGCTCCTGCGTCAGTTCCATGGCCCGGTCTCCGGTTCGGTGAGCGCTGCCAGCACTGCCGCACGGTGCTCGGCCTGGCTGCCCCAGGCCGACGACAGCGCCCGCACTTTGGCCAGCCAGAGGCTCACGTCGCACTCCCGCGTGTAGCCGATCGCCCCGTGCACTTGCAGCGCGGTCCGCGCGGCCAGCCTGGCCGCGTCGGCGCAGGCCACCCGTGCAGCGGAGACGTCCCTCGCGGCGGCAGGGGAGTCCGCCTCCACCGCGATCGCGGCCGCGTAGACCAGCGGTCTGGCGAACTCGAGCGCGATCAGCACGTCGGCCAGCGCGTGCTTCACGGCCTGGAAGGACCCGACCGGCCGCCCGAACTGCTCCCGCGTCTGCGCGTGCGCTACGGCCGCGTCGAGCAGCCCGCGCCCCGCCCCGAGCAGCAGCGCGGCCGACGCCAGCGTCCCGTACCTGAGCGGCCTGGTCGCCTCTTGTCCGGCCCCGAGCTCTTGAGCTGGTCTTACCTCGTAGAGGCGGCGGGACGGATCCATCGAGTCGTGCCTGCTTCCTGGCTGGCCTTTCCAGATCTTTTGATCTTTCCACCAGAAAACCAGGCGCGCGATGTCCGCATCCAGAGCGTAGGGGACGTGCGGCGCGATCGCGATCGTCGCGATCGCCTGTCCGGCAGTCAGTTCCGCCAGCCACTGCCTTGCGGGGCCGGTGCCAAGGCCGGCGAGCATGGCAGGCACCGCCGCGAGGGACTCGGCCAGGGGTCCAGGCACGGGGTGATGGCCGAGTTCGTCGCAGGCGATCACGAGGTCGACGAGTCCTCCTGGTTCGTCAGGTATCGCGAGCCCGGTCACGCCAGCGTCCGCGAGGGCGGTCCAGATCGCGAGGGCCGGCGCATGGTCGCCGTCGGCCCAGGCCCTGGCCGCCGCAGGGACATCCGCGTCGGACAGCAGCTTGTGCAGGGTCGCGGCGAACTGCTGCTGCTCGCTGGTCAGCGCGAACGTCATCTGTGCAGCCTCATCTGTGCAGCCTCATCGGGGCAGCCTCATCGGGGCAGCCCGAGCAGGCGTTCGGCGATGACGGAGCGCTGGATCTCGTTGGTGCCCGCGTAGATAGGGCCTGCCAGGGCGAACAGGTAGCTGGCCGTCCACTCCTCGTCGAGCTCGGCTTCTGGTCCTAGCAGGTCGAGTGCGGTCTCGTTGATCTTGATGTCCAGGTCTGACCAGAAGACCTTGCCGAGGCTGGACTCCGCTCCGAGGGTGCCGCCCGCGTCGAGGGCGGCGACGGTGGCGAACGTGCGGAGCTGGTAGGCGCGGGCGGAGATCCAGGCGTCGGCCACCCGTTCGCCGAGCGACTGCCGCCCGGCTCCGGCCTGCTCCCACAGGCCGAGCAGCCGGTCCGCCGCCGCAAGGAACCGCCCCGGGCTGCGCAGGGAAAGCCCGCGCTCGTGGCTGGCCGTGGACATGGCGACCCGCCATCCCTCACCTGGCGTGCCAATGACGTCCTCGTCTGGCACGAAGACGTCATCGAGGAAGATCTCAGCGAAACCCTGGTCACCGTCGAGCTGGGCGATCGGCCTTACCGTGACGCCCTCCGCCCTGAGGTCGAACATCAGGTACGTCAGGCCGCGGTGGCGTTCCGCCGCCGGGTCCGAGCGGAACAAGCCGAAGGCGCGATCGGCGAAGGCGGCTCGTGAGCTCCAGGTCTTCTGGCCCTGGAGCAGCCAGCCGCCGTCCGTGCGCTTGGCTCTTGACGAGATCGCGGCGAGGTCGCTGCCTGCTCCCGGTTCTGACCAGGCCTGGGCCCAGACCTCGTCGGCGGTCGCCATCGGCGGGAGTATCCGGTCGCGTTGTTCTTCCGTGCCGTGGGCGAACAGGGTCGGGGCGAGCAGGAACAGGCCGTTCTGCCCGACCCGCACCGGCCCGCCTGCCCGGTAATACTCCTCCTCGAACGCCAGCCACTCGCCGAGCGATGCGTCCCTGCCGCCGTACTTCTCCGGCCAGGACACGACCGCCAGCCTCGCCTCGGCTAGCTGCCGTTCCCAGTCGCGGTGGGCGGCGAAGCCCTCCGCGGTGTTTACCGAGGGAAGTTTCCTGACGTTCTCGGTGAGCCAGGCCCTTGCCTCGGCACGGAAACTCACGAGCTGGCCGACTTCTTCATGGACTTGGCGTCCATGCCCGCCAGGGAGTCCGCGCCGGTCTCGGCGTTGTGGGCATGAGCGACGTGGTGCAGGCCGAACGTCGAGTCCATGCCAGGACGCATCCCCATCAGGTCCTCGCACTGGTTAACTGCGCGCTTGACCAGCGAGAGCCCGAACGCGGGCATCGTCGCGATCCGCTCGGCCAGCGCGAACGCCGTCGTCTCGAGTTCGTCTCTCGGCACGACCCTGTTGACCATGCCGAGCTCGTACGCCCGCTGGGCAGGGAACCGGTCGCCGGTGAACAAAGCCTCCTTGGCGAACCTCGGCCCGAGCATCCACGGGTGCGCGAAGTACTCCACGCCTGGAATCCCCATCCGCACGACTGGGTCGGCGAAGAACGCGTCATCGGAGGCCACGATCAGGTCGCAGACCCAGGCAAGCATCAGGCCGCCTGCGATGCAGGCGCCCTGGACCATCGCGATCGACGGCTTGGGCATGTCCCGCCAGCGGCGGCACATGCCCAGGTAGACCTCCATCTCGCGGGCGTACCTGGCGTCGGCGCCCTCCTTGTCCGTGTGGTCCCACCACATCACGGCCTTGCGGTCGTAGCTGACGTGGACGTCGCGGCCAGGGGTGCCGATGTCGTGCCCGGCGCTGAAGTGCTTGCCCGCGCCGGCGAGGACGATGACCTTGACCTCGTTGTCGTTGACTGCCCGCTCGAACGCCGCGTCGAGGGCGTAGGTCATCTGCGAGTTCTGGGCGTTGCGGTACTCGGGGCGGTTCATCGTGACCAGCGCGGCGGTGCCGCGCCGTTCGTACAAGACGACTTCCTCTGTCATGTGCTCTCCTCCCGTAGCACGCGCTTGAGCGGCTTGCCTGCGGGGTTGCGCGGCAGTTCGGTGCGGAACTCGACGTACCTGGGCACCTTGAAGTTGGCCAGCCGCTGCTTGCAGAATTCCCTGACCTCGCCTGGGGTTGCCTCGGTTCCCTGTCTTAGCACGATGAACGCCTTGCCGACCTCGCCGAGGCGGTCATCTGGCACCCCGATCACGACCGACTCGGCGACGGCCTCGTGCCTGGCCAGTGCCTGCTCGATCTCGGCGGGGTAGACGTTGAAGCCGCCGCAGATGTACATGTCCTTGAGCCGGTCGGTGATCGTCAGGTACCCGCGCTCATTCAGATGCCCGACGTCGCCGGTATGCAGCCAGCCGTCCGCGTCGATCGCCTCGGCCGTGGCCGCCTCGTCGTCGAGGTAGCCGAGCATGACGTTGGGGCCGCGCAGGAGGATCTCGCCGGTTCGTTCGCTGCCCGCGATCTTGACCTCGAAGCCGGCCGCTGCCCGGCCCGAGGTCGTCGCGATCGTCTCGGCGTCGTCGCCAGGACGGCACATCGTCGCGACCACGGCCTCGGTCAGGCCGTAGGCCGTGAGGACCGTGCCGAAGCTCAGTTCGGCGCGCATGCGCTCGACCAGCGCCACGGGCACGACCGCTGCGCCGGTGACCGCGACGCGGAGGCTGGACAGGTCGTGGCTGTTCTTATCGGGGTGGTCGAGTATCGACACGTACAGGGTGGGGGCGCCGGGGAAGACCGTTATCCGCTGCTCTTCGATCAGCCTTATCGCGGCGCCAGCGTCGAAGACGAGTTGCGGCACCATCGCGGCGCCGGTGAGGAGGCAGGCGAGGATGCCTGCCTTGTAGCCGAAGCTGTGGAAGAACGGGTTCACGATCAGGTAGCGGTCGGTGCTGCTCAGCTCGGCGCAATCGGCCCAGGCACGGGCGACGCCGAGGGCCTGCCGGTGCGCGGACATCGCGCCCTTGCTGCGACCGGTCGTGCCAGAAGTGAACAAGATGTCGCTGACGTGATCTGGCCTGACGGCGGCCGCGCGGGCGTCGAGGTGTTCTTCGCTGGCCGCGTGCTCGAGGAACTCGCCCCAGCTCGGCTCGGGTGACTCGACGGGGATCCTGACGATCAGCTCGGGAAGGCCGGCCTCGCCTGCCGCCTGCGCGAGGTTTGCGAGCCGGTCGGCGCCGAGGAACGGGCCGGCGACGAAGAGTGCTCTGGACTTGGTCCTGGTGATCACGTCGAGAGCCTCATGGCCGGTGTACCTGGTGTTGACCGGCACCAGCGTGGCGCCCGCGTAAAGCGCCCCGAGCCCGGCAAGCACCCAGTGATGAGTGTTCGGCGACCAGATCGCTACCCGGTCCCCGGCCTCAATCCCGTTCGCGATCAGGGCTCCGGCCACTCTGCGTACCTGCTCGCGCAGCTCAGCGTAGGTCAGCACAGGCCCAGCTTGCTCGGCGATGGCCACGTGGCCGGCGTACTTGTGCGCCGCCGCGTCCACTGCGGCGGGAACGGTCTCGATCACCGCGTCGTCGCCAGCCAACGGGGCCTCCGGACAGGCAAGCAAGTGCTTGGTTGGGAACTACCTGTACGGAGCCTACGCTGAAGGCCCGCCGGCCGGCCGCGGGGTCGGGTGGTCCGCTTTACGAACATGAGTTCTTTGGGTGAACATGGACTATGACGACTGCTGAAATGCTGCGGGCCGACGGGGTAAGGGAGTTCGGGCAATTCGCGGAATTCAGGCAGTGGATCTGCGAGACGTTCGTGCCGCTCGAGTGCGTCCCGGCGGACAGCGGCCCATTTCGCGGGGTTGTCGCGCACTGGGAGCTAGGAGACCTGCGGATCTCGCGCGTCAGCGCGGACGCGCACCTGGCGTCTCGCACCCAGCGGATGATCGCGGCGAAGGACCAGGACTATTACAAGGTCGGGCTGCTGACCGCCGGATCCTGCCAGCTCGGCCAGCAGGGCAGGCAAGTCACCTTGTTCCCTGGCGACCTGGCCATTTACGACTGCCGGCGCCCTTACACGATGGCGTTCGATGACTGGTTCGACATGTCGTTCCTCATGTTCCCCTGCCAGCGCCTCAGGCTGCCCCCGGCCGCCGTCGACCGGGTACTGGCGACCAGGGTGCCGGGCAGCGAGAGCACAGGCTCGCTGGTGGCGTCGTTCCTTGGCTCCCTGGTCGGGAACCTGGAACACTCGGCCGATGGCGTCAATCACCGCCTGGCCGACAACGTGCTCGACCTGCTCGCGACCTTGTTCGGCGAGCGGACTGGCGGCGAGCCCACCGACCCGTGCGCCGTCCGTCAGTCCCTGCTCCTGCGCGTGTGTGCCTGGATCGACGCAAACCTGAGCGATCCCGAGCTCGTGCCTGAGACCATCGCCCGCGCCAACCACGTCTCGATCCGCTACCTGCACAGGCTCTTCCACGACGAGGGAACCTCGGTGGCACGCTGGGTGCGCGAACGGCGGCTAGACAACTGCAGGCGCGATCTCGAGGACCCCGTGCACGCCGCGCGCCACGTCGTAGCGATCGCGAGGCGCTGGGGTTTCGACGATGCCGCCTACTTCAGCAAGATCTTCAAAGCTAGCTACGGCGAGCCGCCTGGCGCGTACCGGATGCGCTGGATGCACGGCGGTCCAATGGCCGGGCGCTAGCAGACAACTGCTCGCCTGAACCGCCGCGCGATGCTGCGGTGGGTGAGGTCAGCCTTTCCTGGCTGGCCGAGACCGCGCGGCCAGCTAGCACGGGGTGATCATCGTTGGGCGAGCCTTACACGACAAGCACCGCGCTGCTCGAGGCACTGACCGAGGCCGGGGTGCGGTACCTGTTCGCTAACCTCGGCAGCGATCACACCGGGATCATCGAGGCGTACGCGCGCGGCGGCGGAAGGTTTCCCGAGCTGATCCTCTGCCCGCACGAGAGCGTGGCGCTCAGCGCGGCCCACGGGTATACGCAGGTCAGCGGTGAGGCACAGGCCGTGCTCGTGCACACAGATTGCGGAACGCAGAACCTGGGCGGCGCGATGCACAACGCTTCGCGAGGCCGGATCCCCGTGCTGATCTTCGCTGGCCTGACTCCGGCCACGCTGAACGGCGAGCTTCCCGGCAGCCGCACCGAGTTCATCCACTGGCTGCAGGACACGGCCGACCAGCGCGGACTGGTACGCGGTTACGTTAAGTCCGAACAGGAGATCAGGACAGGCGCCAACGTCAAGCAGCTTGTGCACCGGGCTCTGCAAATCGCGCGCAGTGATCCCCCCGGACCCGCTTATCTGACGGGGACGCGGGAGATTATGGAGCAATTGGCGGATCCTGAATCTGATCTTGGGCCGTGGTTCGGTCAAGTGGCGCCCTGCGCGCTGGCCGCTCCGGTCGTCGATGAGATCGTCTCCGCGCTTGAGGACGCGACCTCCCCGCTGATCGTGACCTCCTACCTGGGACGCGAACCGCTGGCGGTGGGGGAGCTTGTGCGGGTGGCCGAGCTGGCCGGGGCCGGCGTGCTCGAGTCGGTGCCCAACCGGGTCAACTTCCCGCCAGAGCATCCGCTGCACGGGGGATATTTGTGGCATACGCCAAGGGCGGAGCCGCTGCCGCAGGCAGACGTGATCCTGGTCATCGGCAGCGATGTCCCTTGGATACCGACCGTCAACCGGCCGTCTGATTCGGCCAGGATCTTCGTGGTTGACGCCGATCCGCTGAAGGAGCAGCTTCCGCTGTGGGCGGTGCCCGCCGTGCGGTACGCGCGGGCGGACGCGGGCCTGGCGTTGCGGCAGATCGCGCAGCGGCTGGCGGAGCGGGGGAGGCTATCGCCTTCCGTGGTCGCTTCGCGCACGGCCGCACGAGCCGAGGCCCACTCCGCGCGGCTCGCTGAATACGCGGTCAGGGAGGCTAAGCCTGACGACGGGACGATCAGCCCCGCCTACGCGGTCGCCTGCCTGCGGGACGTACTCGGGTCTGACGCGATCGTGCTGACCGAGGCGGTGTCGGGTTACCAGATCGTCAGCGAGCACCTGCGGGCTAGCCGCCCAGGGTCGCTGTTCGGCAGCGGCGGCGGGTCGCTTGGCTGGTCTGGCGGGGCGGCGGTGGGCGCCAAGCTGGCGGCTCCCGACAAGACCGTGGTCAGCATCGTCGGGGATGGCTCTTACCTGTTCGGGGTGCCTTCTGTGGTCCACTGGATGGCACGCAGGTACGGTGCGCCTTCACTGACCGTCATCCTGAACAACCAGGGCTGGCGGACGCCGTTGCTCTCCACTCTGGCCGTGCATCCTGACGGGGCTGCCGCGCGAAAGTTCGCGGCCAGCTTCGCGCCAGCGGCCGACCTGCCAGGGATCGCGGCGGCGGCAGGGGACGCCGTTCCCCTCACCGTCAGCGACGCCGACGCGCTGCCCGTGACTTTGGCCTCCGCGCTCGCGCAAGTTCAGGTTGGCCGGTCAGCAGTGGTAAGCATCGAGTTGCCGCCGGTTGGCGGGTCCGGATAGCTCGGGGGCGGGCTGCCGTTCCCCGGCTTCTGCTCCTCGCCCGCGCGCGTCGTTAGCCGTTGAGTTCGATCACGTGGAGTGACTGTCAGTGGGTCTCGATAAGGTTGTCGATAGATCGGCGGCGAACTTAGGGGAGCTTCTGGGAGGTGATGGCGGTGGCGGAGGGCCTGTCGTGGTCGTGGACGCTCGACGTGGAGAAACTCGTGGCGGCGCTGTCCGAGCCTGCGCCGTGGCACCGCCCGGCCCCTGCGGGTGCCAGCCCCGAGGTTGTTGCTGGTGTTACCGAGTTCCCTGGCGCTGAGTTCGCTGGCGCTGAGTTCGCTGGCGCTGATCCGGTGGAGGCGGAGTTCGCTGACTACCTCGATGCCATGGATGCGGGCCGTACATCGGTGGTGTCGTTGCCCGTGGCGGCGGGGCGGATCGCGGAGATTCTGCCGCCGAGCCCTGACCTGGCGGCTTGGCTGGCGTGCAACCCGGCGGACGGGCTGGAGGACGTGGCGCTGGCGGGCACGGCGGCGGCGTACCGACGGCTGGCGGCGTGGGCACAGGCCGGCGAACTGGCGGTGGTCGCACAGATGGCCTCCCGGTCTGCTGCGGCGGATAAAAAGAACAAAGTGGACGAAGACGGTCGTCCCGACAAGGTGACAGCTAACGCGTACGGGCAGGTCTCGCTGGCCCTGACGTTGTCGCAGTCGGGTGCCCAGTGGTGGACCGACCTGGCGGTCGGCTTGCGGTGGCGGCTTAAGGCGACCGGGGCCGCGCTCCGGGAAGGTGTCATTGACCTGGCCCGCGCGAAGGCGATCGTGGAGGCCACCGAGCCGCTGGATGACGACAAGGCCAAGGTCGTTGAAGGCAAGGTGCTGCCGAAGGCTGGAGAGCAGACAACCGGGCAACTGCGGGCGGCGCTGCGTCGGGCGGTGATCGCCGCTGATCCTGAGGGCGCGGAAAAGCGGCGGGAGGAAGCCGAGAAGCGGGCAAGGGTGACGCTGTACCCGGACGCGGAAGGCACAGCTTCACTGGCGGGGCACAATCTGCCTGGGGTGCATGCCGCAGCGGCGATGGCCAGGATGACCGCGCTCGCGCGAGCGCTGAAAGCTTCCGGCGTCACGGGCGGGATCGACTTGCTGCGATCGAAGGTCCTACTCGGCCTCCTGCTCGGCACCCTGCCCCACATCCCGCCCCCGCCCAGCGGCCCGGTGGATGCGGACTGCCCGCCTGGCAGCGGACCAGGTGGCGGGGCGCAGCCAGGCTGCGGGAACCCGCTGCTTGACGATTGGCCTTGGCCTGGCGATCCGGCCCCCGCCTCCGGCGGAAGCAAGAGCAGCCCGGACCAACCCGCGCCTCGCCAGCACGATTCGCCCGCTCAGGGTCGCGCCGCGCGGACGGACGGCGGTGCGGGAGCAGACGGCGGTGCGGGGATGGGCTGTGCGCCTCTGGGCGAGGATGGTCACCCCGGCGGCTACGAGCCAGATGGACCTGCGGGTGGGTACTGCTCTCGCGATGACGTTCTTTCCGACGACGTTCTTTCCGACGACGGTACTGGGCGCCGGAACCTGCCATGGCCGGAGGCAACGACGTTCTTGCCGCCTGGGCCGGCGGTGCTTAAGAACCTTCCGCCCGCCGGGAGCGGGTTCTTGGACCTGACCCTGCCTTGGGACACGCTCGCGCGAGGTGGGCCAGGGCCGGGTTCCTTGACTAGGCTCGGGTCAGTCACCCCGGCCCAGGCCAGTTACCTCGCCTTGCTCGCCTCCCAGGATCCAGGAATCGACTGGCGGGTCGTCCTTATCAGCGACACTGGTCAGGCCGTCGCGATCACCCGTGTCCGGCGTGCACGGGCATCGGCCGAAACGGCACGAGCCGGGCCTGCGAATCCCAGCAGTCTCCTCCACCGGGTCACCGTGATCATGCCTGCTTGCGAGCTCGCCACCGCCGGAAGCAGCGTCTTGCGCGCCGGTGGCGGCGTGGGGAAACTACTAGCCGCAATTGTCGCCGTGGCCCGGCAGGCCTTGGACCAAGCCACCGAACGAGCAGCCGCAGACGCAGCTGCGGGCGGATGCGCGCACTCGCAGGCGAGCCTGGCCTACCAGGTTCCGTCCGGGTTGCGGGAGTTCGTGAACATCCGGGATCTGACCTGCCGATTCCCGACCTGCCGGCAGCCCGCCTGGCGGTGCGACTGCGACCATTCTCAGCCTTTTGACCAAAATGGCCAAACTTGCTCGTGCAATTTGGGATCTTTGTGCCGGTACCATCACCAGCTCAAGCAGCTCGTCGGCTGGGACCTCGACCAGCCCGCTCCTGGCACCTTCATCTGGACCACGCCAGTCGGCAGAAAATACATCGTGCGACCTGACCAGCAGGCCGCCTAAGGAAGGGGATGCGCTCTCAGCAGCGCGGAGCTAGATGGGGGAAGGTCCGTGGTGCGGGCTGTGCGGTGCTGGGTCGGAGTCCTGAGGGCCTGCGGCGCTGGCAATGCGGGCAGGGGCCTGCGGTGCTAGGGATACGGGTGCCGGGTGCCGGGTGCCGGGTGCCGGCGGTGGGTGCCGGGCGCTGGGTGCCGGCGGTGGGTGCTGGCGGTGGGTGTCGGCGGTGGGTTTGGGGCGCGTGCTGGTCTGGAGCGCTGGGTGCGGGGGGCGCTAGGCTGCTGCGGTGCCTGAATCGGCTGGTTTGGCCTCTGGCGTCAGCGACGAGCAGTTTCGTGTCATGGTGAGGGACTGGCTGGCGGCGAATCTGGCCGGTGAGTATGCGGCGCTGCGCGGTGCAGGTGGGCCGGGGCGCGAGCACGAGGCGTTCGAGCAGCGGCTCGCGTGGGATCGCTCGCTGCATGAGGCGGGCTGGACGCCGCTTAGCTGGCCCCGCGAGCACGGTGGACGCGGCGCGTCGCTGAGCAAGCAACTAATCTTCCACGAGGAATACGCCCGGTCGGGGGCACCTGCGAGGGTCAGCCACATGGGTGAGCAACTGCTCGGTCCTACCTTGATCGAGTTCGGTACGCCCGCGCAGCAGGCGCGGTTCCTGCCGGCGATCGCGTCGGTAACGGAGTTGTGGTGCCAGGGGTTCTCCGAGCCGGGCGCCGGGTCTGACCTGGCTTCAGTGAGTACGAGCGGACGGATTGCAGGCGGGCACTGGGAGATTAGCGGGCAGAAGGTGTGGACCTCGCTAGCGCACGTGGCCGACTGGTGCTTCGTGCTGGCGAGAACCGAAGCCGGATCGCGCCGGAGCGCAGGGCTTTCCATCCTGCTTGTGCCGATGCGGCAGGAAGGCGTCACGGTCCGGCCGATCCGCCAGCTCACGGGGACCAGCGAGTTCAACGAGGTCTTCTTTGACGGCGCCAGGACCGATGCCGGTCTTGTGCTCGGTGAGATTGGCAAGGGCTGGCAGGTAGCCAGGTTCCTCCTCGGCGTCGAGCGCGGCGCGGCGACCTTCGGCCAGCAGATTCAGTTCCGCAGGGAACTCGATGAGGTCATCGCGTACGCGAAGCGAACCGGGGCGGTGTCTGACCCGGTGCTGCGCGAGAGGATAGCGCGGGCGTGGGTGGGGCTTGAGGTGCTGCGGGCTTTCGCGCTCGATACAGTCGGCGGTGCCGGATCAGCGAACAGCGCCGACGCTTCCGTCGCGAAGCTGCTCTGGGCTCGATGGCATAAGGCACTCGGGGAACTGGCGATGGACGTGCGAGGAGCGGAAGGAATGGTGGCCACGGCGGCGCCCTATGAGCTCGATGCCTGGCAGCGCCTTTACTTGTTCGGCCGCGCCGACACGATATACGGCGGGTCGGACGAAATCCAGCTTGGCATTATTGCCAGCCGGGAGCTTGGCCTTGCCCCAGGCGGGTCCGCGTGATCGCCCCGCCGGCCGGGCGAGATCTGCTGGCCGGCAAGGTAGTTGTGCTGACGGCGGCAGCCGGGACCGGAATCGGGGGAGCGGTTGCCCGCAGGTGCCTCGACGAGGGCGCACGCCTTGCGATCAGCGATGCTCATGGTGCCCGGCTGGCCATCACTCAAGCTGAACTGGCCGACGCATACGGTGCGGACCTGGTGTGGGCCGCTGACTGTGACGTGACCAGCGAGTCCCAGGTGCAAGCCTTGATCGACGGCGCGGTCAGCCGGTTCGGTCGCATCGACGTCATGATCAACAATGCCGGGCTTGGCGGGACGGCTCCAGTTACTGAGATGACCGACGAGCAGTGGCTGAAGGTGATCGACGTCACCTTGAACGGGACCTTCCGGTGCACGCGGGCGGCGCTGCGCCAGATGATCGCGCAAGGCGGCGGCGGGGCGGTCGTCAACAACGCCTCAGTACTCGGCTGGCGTGCCCAGCCAGGACAGGCCCATTACGCGGCCGCGAAGGCCGGGGTGATGGCACTGACAAGGTGTGCGGCCATGGACGTAGCCGAGCACGGCATTCGCGTCAACGCGGTCGCGCCGAGCTTGGTGATGCATCCTTTCCTGGCAAAGGTAATGGATCAGCAGACGCTCGACGATCTAGTCACGAAGGAGGCATTCGGGCGCTCGGCCGAGCCGTGGGAAGTAGCCGCCACGATGGTGTTCCTGGCCAGCGACTACGCGTCGTACCTGACCGGCGAAGTCATCTCGGTCAGCAGCCAGCATCCTTAGTCCACGGCCAGATGCCGGCGCTCGGGGGATTACCGGTAAGATCCCTTCGCCCGAGGAATGAGCGTGGGGGCGAGGTCTATGAAGGCGGACCGGGTAGCCCGGCTGGCGATAGTGCCAGCGGTATGAGCATGGCGGCGAGGTCTATGAAGGCGGACCGGGTAGCCCGGCTGGCGATAGTGCCAGCGGAATGAGCGTGGCGGCGAGGTCTATGAAGGCGGACCGGGTAGCCCGGCTGGCGACTGCTTCCTTAGTCGCGGTGATGCTGGCCGTCGCGGGGTGTGCTTCCAGCGTGCCGACCGTGCGGCTGCCGAACAAGGGCACGTCTTATCCTTCGCTCGGCAGCGTGGCGCCGGCGTGGACGCCCGCACAGCAGCGCGTCATCAGGGCCTATCGCGCCACCCAGGTCGCTTTAGTCGAGGCCAGCGACTCACGCAGCGCGACCCGCGCTCAGGAACTGCTCGCGCCTCGTGTGCTCGCCGCTGACGTTCCCGTGTTTATCTCCGGAATGACAGCCAACTGGCAGAAGGGCGATGTTTCCAGCGGGAAGCTCGACTATCAGGTCGAGGGCGTCACGTTCAAGCACTCCACCGCCCTTATCGAGACCTGCTGGCAGCCGATCGCTTTCGCAGTCAAGTCAGCCAGCACCGGCAAGCTCGTGTCGCCGTTGCCTAGAAAGACCCGGCACAGCATCACGCTGATGGGCTACGTGAGAGGCCGCTGGCTGCAGGGCAAGAGCATCGCCGCTCCTGATCCCTGCGACTGACCGAAGCTCGATCTGACCTGACTCTCTTACGCACCCCTGTGGCGATTACATTGCGTGCATGAGTGACTACATCTAGTGTTGGCCGCGCATCCGATCAGCGAATTGGGAAAGCGCGGGGGAAAACACTCATGAATCTAGCTATCGGGCGGGGCGCGATGGCGCTGCTCGCGGTGAGCGTGGTCGTCACGGCTGGCAGCGCCGGGCTCGGACAGCCGTCCGCCGCCACAGGTGCCGCGCGGGTGTCTGCGACGCGGGTGTCCGCTGCGTTGGGGTCTGCTGCGCGGGTGTCCGTTGCGCGGGCTTACTCAGCACAGTCGTCGGACGGGAACTGTCAGGATGTGACGCTCCCGGTCGCGCTTCGGCCGGGTCAGCCGGCCAGCCAGACGCTCTCGGGTACCTACTGCGAGCCGCTGACCTGGCAGGACGGGCCGCACGAAGTGGATGTGCTGACACCGGGTGCTACCTATGACAGGACTTACTGGAACTGGCCAGTCGACCCGGCTTTGTACTCGTACGAGGATAAGACGCTGGCGACCGGCCGGGCCACCTTCGACTACGACCGGATCGGCACCGGAGCGAGCAGCCATCCGCTGAGTACGGAAATCACGATCAGTTCGGAAGCCTATGTGCTGCACCAGATTGTGACCTGGCTGCGCGATAGCCTCGGGTACGCCGAGGTAAACCTCGTCGGGCACTCGCTCGGCTCGGTGATCTCGATCGAGGAGGCCGGTCGCTACCACGACGTCAGCCGCGTGGTACTTACCGGACTGCTGCACCTGCCTGACGTCGGGGTTGGTTTCGCAAGCACGCTCTTGTCCCTGCTCTACCCGGCCGACGACGATCCGCAGTTCATCGGCCAGGGCCTCGACCCCGGTTACCTGACCACGATTCCCGGCGACCGGGCAGCCGACTTCTACTCGAGTTCGGCTGACCCCGCCGTCGTCGCCTACGACGAGGCGCACAAGGACGTCGTCGCCGCGACTGACCTGGCAACACTGGCCACGACCTGGGCGCTACCACCAGGGGTGAACCTATCGGACCAGATCACGGCCCCTGTGCTCGTCGTCGTCGGGCAGGAGGACGCGATCTTCTGCACCGATCCGCCACTGCTCGACTGCGCCGACCAGGCCAAGTTGCTGGCCAACGAGGCGCCCTACTACGCGCGGGCCGCGAGCCTCACGGTGTACTCGATCCCCGACACCGGCCACGATGTGGCCTTGCATCCAAGCGCGGACGAGTCCTTCGGCCTGATCAACCAGTGGATCACGGCAGTGGCGCCCGCCGGGTGAGCCGCCTCGGAGCGGGTGGCGGACCCTTACGCTGGCGCGGCGTGGGCCAGGGCGGGGCCGGGCTGGGCTGGGCCGGGCCGTGAGCGGCTGGTTACGGAGCTGGTTACAGCGCTGGTTACAGCGCTGGTTACAGAACTAGTTCGCACCAGGCGACTTTGCCTACGGAGTCGGGGTGCCAGCCCCAGTAGGTGGCGAGAGCGCCGATGACTTCGAGTCCGCGGCCCGATTCCTCCTCTGGATCGCGCGGGGAAGACGGGGGCGGGATGGGGACGCAAGCGGTGTCGTGAACTTCGACGCGCACCAGGGAAGGCGATCGCTCGATGGCCAGCCAGACCCTGGGCCGTCCCTCGGCCTTCGCCGCGTCGGGCACCTCGCTGACCGCGTGAATAGCATTGGTTACCAATTCTGATACCAGGAGAACTGTCGTTTCAATAAGGTCCTGGTCGAACTCGGCCTGGGTGAGCAAATTGGCCGCCCAATGCCGTGCGCTTCGCACCGCGGAAGGCGCGACCGCAAGGTCGAGGCAACTCCGGTGCGTTACTGCTGGCGCTCGGCAGGCAACCCCAACGCTGCCCTGGAACATCGCGGTCATGGCCCCACCCAATGCGGTGTGAGTCGTGACAATAGCGTCGATAAACGGTGCTATTGTCACGAAACTTGAGCACTCGCTGGCTTTGCGGATTTAGCGCGGCAGTTGCTACGCGATTCGGCCTGCCGCACCGCTCTCGCTATGGCAATCTTGACGCAGTTCGGCAGGGCCGGACGGCCTCACCAGATCCTCCCGGTCTACCGGGGAGGAACCATCGGGCAGTGCGGTCTTGCCCTTTCAATTGGGGTTACTGTCGTACTAACCGACCGGTCGCGATGTCAGTTGGCAGCAAACGCTGGCAGCAAAAACGGGCGCGCATCACACGGGCGCAAAGGAAAACGGTTGTGAGCGGTAAGCCACGCAGCGTTCGGCAGGCACAAGCGCAACATACGGCACAATTGCGGGCCGAAGGACGCACCTGGGCAGAAATCGGTGTCGCGTTTCAGGTCACCTACCGCGTAAATCCCCGCGTGGCACTGCGCCAGGCGCACGGCTGGAGTCAGCCGCAAGCTGCCGAGGAATGGACAAGGATCTGGCCAGATGACCCGAAGACGTTCAAGAATTTCTCCTACTGGGAGCAGTGGCCGGGCAAAACTGGCCACGCTCCGTCGCTGGAGACGCTTGACCGGCTCGCCAGGCTGTACCAGTGCAAGATCACCGATCTCCTGAGCGACTGCCGCGACTACAGCGGACGGCCACCGGTCCTCAGCGTCAGTGAGCGCGCCTCAGGTCCGCCTCAGCCGTTCGTACCCGCTCAGGCTGGCCACGCTCAGGCTGGCCACGCTCAGGCTGGCCGCGGCACCGCGGGACTCCCCACTGCCGGGCGCGGAGTGCCCGCCGACCGGGCCGCTGCATGGTCGCACGAGCGGGCGCACAGCGCCGCTGCCGAAAGGTCGCATCCGTCCGTCGATGGCGCACCCGCCGACCGGGCGCCCGCGATCTCCTCGGCCGCGTTGCAGGCCGCGCTGGAGACGATCAGGCGGGCTCAGATCACGCAACTCATCCAGGCGGGCAACGTGGCCGAGGAGCCGGGCCCCCGGTTGCGCAGGCGGACGCTGCTACTTGAAGCGAGCAGCGCGCTCGCGGTCGTCGCCGCCGCTCCCGTGCTCGAGGTACCCAGGCTGGTCAACGGGTCACGCCCCGGCCGGCTGCACGCGGACCTGGCGATCGTGAACTACACAAGCGACGTGGTCGCTGGCCTTCGGCGGCTCGGCGGTACCGTCGGCCCGAGGATCACCCTGCAGCCTGCCATGTCGCTGCGCTCGGCGATGGCGGCGCTGTCGAGGAGCGTGCCTGACATCGTGACCTCGCAGGCGCTGACCACCTACGGCGACCTGACGCAGCTCATTGGCTGGCTGCTGTTCAACCTGGGCGATCACAAGGCGGCCTGGTACTACTACGATGACGCGCGGCAGGCCGCGTACCGCGCGGGCAGCAATGACCTCGCCGCCTACACGCTCGCGGCGTCCAGCCAGCTCGCCGCTGCCAGGCACCGCCCGAGCCATGCGATCGACCACGCACAGGCGGCGGTCGTCGCGGCCAAGGCCAGTGGCAGCGCATACGCCATGGCCTACGCGGCCGATGTCGCTGCACGCGCCTACGCCGAAGCCGGCCAGCTCGGCCGTTGTCAGGCTGCGCTCGACCGGGAGCAGGAATCACTCGTCAGGATTACCGACGATACGCCGAGATCGCCCTGGTGGTATTTCTACGATCGCTCGTTCTACTGGGGAACAGAGGCCGAATGCGCGCTCAAGCTCAACCTACCCGTTGACGCCTCAGATGCGGCCCGCCGGTCGCTCGGCCTGCTCGCCCCCGTCAACTGCCACAACAGCGCGCTGACGCTCGCCTTCCGTGCGGAAGCGCTGATCAAGCAGGGCGAGTACAGCGAAGCGTGCGAATCGCTCGCCGACTCGGCCAGGCTGACGACGCTGAACAGTTCGCGCCGTATTTCCGCGCGCATCCATTTGCTCCGTCAGGAGTTGCATGTTGCCGACGGCACCCCGGCCGTTCGCGAGCTAGACGAGAAACTCGCCGAGTACCGTAAGGCAAGAACGGCCAGCGAAGCGACAGTTCCGGCGTGACGGTTCAGGCAAGATAAGGGGAGTTATTCATGTCCGAGGCCGGGCAGGCACCAGAAGGAGTGGAGACCGACCGGCCGAGCGTCGCCCGCCTTTACGACTTTTTCCTCGGCGGGCATCACAACTACGCCGCCGACCGCGAGCTTGGCCGCCAGCTCATCCAGGCCGAGCCCAACGCCCGGATGATCGTGCGAGAGAACAGGAACTTCCTCGGGCGGGCCGTGAACTACGTGAGCGACGCGGGCATACGCCAGTTCATCGACCTTGGCTCGGGAATCCCCACCCAGGAGAACGTGCACGAGATAGCGCAGCGGCGCGATCCCGAGGCACGCGTCATCTACGTTGACAACGATCAGGGCGTCGTCGCTCACAGCAAGCACCTGCTGCGCGGCAACCCGCTGGCCAGCGTGATCAACGCTGATCTGCGCAAACCAGAACTGGTGCTTCGTCACCCCGAGGTCCGCAGGCTGATCGACTTCAGCCAGCCGGTCGGCCTGCTGATGGTCACGGTGCTGCACTTCATTCCCGATGCCGACCGCCCGGCCAGCGTGGTCGCCGAGTACGCGGCGGCCATGCCCGAAGGCAGTTACCTGGCCATCTCGCATGCGACAAGCGAATCGGCACCTGGCGCGGCCGCGAAGGTGGAAGACCTCTACAAGAGCACCACAAGCTCTGCGCACACGCGCACGCGTGCCGAGATCATGCTGTTCTTCGACGGCTTCGAGGTCGTGGCACCTGGCCTGGTATACATGCCGCTCTGGCGGCACGACGGTCAGGTCCCCGAGCACCCGGAAAGGGCCTGGTTCTACGCCGGAGTCGGCCGGAAGACTAACGAAGACTAGCGAGAACCTGCCCCGCAGCAGCATCAAGTGGCCACCGATGCCGTAACCCGGCCCGGCGCAAACAGCATCGGTGGCCCCGCGATGCTGCGGGAACCGCATCAGGTAGCCACCGATGTCCCCAGCCCTGGCCCGCGAACCACAACAACTAGCCAACGATGCTGTAAGCCCGGCGAAATGCCCGGAACTCGCCTGGGCTGGCCTCGCTCAGAAAGGAAAGCGCCCAAGGCTAGCTGAACGGCGCGTTGAACGGCCCGGCGCTGAAACTGCCCGGGCCTGACCCGGTGAACGCCGCCTGGCTCTTCTGCCGCACGGCGCGGATCGCGAAGCCGGCGATGATCAAGATCACGCCGGCGAAGATGCCGATGATCCCGCTCGACACCCCGACGACGCACAGTGCGCCAGTGCAGGTCTGCTTCACGGGCGGGCCGGCCGCGCTGACCACTTCTCCGACGAAGCCGCCAATGCACAAGTTGAACCCGAGTGCCACGATGACCGATCCGATCACACCGCGGATCAGGCCGACGACCGGATTGGTGCCTGTCACGTTCGAGTAGCCGAAGCCGTTGGCTTTCCGCATTGCCGACAGGCTGCGCCGCAAGGAACCCCAGAGCAGCAGCACGAGAAGAAGCACCGCCACGATCGCGATGTAGAGGCCGAACGGCGCAACGCCCGTCGCCCCGGTAAACGTCACCCCGGAAAGCGTCGCCTCGTCGAAACTCGTGCCGCTCAGATTGGCCTTGGACAGGTCAGCGTCGGTCAGCGTGGCCTGAGTCAGGTCGACGCCAGAGAGATTGGCACCGGCGAGCTTCGCGTGGACCGCGGTGACCTGGATCATCTGCGCGTCTGTCAGGTTGGCCCCGGAGAGGTCGGCGTAGCTGATGACCGCCTGGGTCAGGTCAGCGTGCTGCAGGTCGGCGTTCCTCATGATCGAACCCGCCAGGTCAACCTGCGCGAGGCTCAATCCGGTCAGGTTGGCACCGGTCAGGTTGGCGCACTCCATGTTGTCGTTGTAACTGGAGATCTGCGCGTCGGTCAGTTGCTGCCCGGCTAGCTTCGGGCCAGAGCCTGGCGTGCAGCTTAGCGCTCCCGAAGTGACCGCCGCCCCGGCCAATCCGGTGACCGCGAGTGCGCCGCCGATGCCAAGGACTACCGCCAGGCGGGCTCGCCGGCTCAATTGGATGACGTTCATGCTGATCCCGCCCCTGCGGCGTCGAGTGAACCGTTAAGTGAAGATGCGACAGAGAAGGATAGTATTTTGACACCCGCGGGCCTGATTTCCGAGTGTTTCCGGCTACTTACTTACAGTGGTCCTCACGCTGGCTAACATGGGCGGATGGCCGGTCGCTCTGAGCGCACTCCTGCTCGCCCCGGACGCCCCGCGGGCATCCGGCGTTACGGGATCAAGGAGCCTCAGGCGCCCGATCTTCCTGAGGAGCTGACCCCGGGCTCGCTGCCCGAGGCGGACCTCGTCGACGGCGCGGTGCTCGCGGGCCTGGCCGTGGACGACCTTGACCTGTCAGGCAGGGAGGCCGCTGGGGCGGAACTTGACCAGTGCCGGTACCGCAACGTCACGCTCGCGCAGGTCAGGCTCAACCGCGTCATGGTGAAGGATGCCGAATTCAGCCACTGTGACCTGGCCAATCTCCGGGCGAGGGACAGCTCGATCCGCCGCGCTGTAGTGAGCGGCACGAGGATGACCGGGTTCACCTGGATTACTGGCGGAATCAGGGATGTAATTTTTGAGTCCTGCCGTATCGACCTTGGCTATTTCTCCGCGACCAAGTTCGCCAGCGTGATCTTCCGCAACTGCCGGCTTGACCAGGCGAACTTCGGCGACACCGACCTGTCTGACGTCCAGTTCACTGGCTGTGACCTGTCCGGCGTGCAGTTCTCAGGAGCCAACGTGGCCGATACCAGGTTTTCCGGCTGCGAGCTCAGTGGCTTGTCTGGCGTGACCAGCTTGCGCGGAGCGACGATCTCGACCAGTGACGCGATTTCCCTGACCGGCATCTTCGCCGAGGCGCTCGGCATCAGGATCGAAGATCCCGCGGAGTAAGCGGAGTAAGCGGAGTAACCGGTCAGATTCGCTCGATGATCGTCGCCGTCGCCATCGCGCCGCCCGCGCACATCGACACCAGCGCGGTGCTGGCGTCACGCCGCTCGAGTTCGTGCAGGGCCGTGGTAATCAGGCGCGAGCCCGTGCTGCCCACGGCATGACCGAGCGCGATCGCGCCGCCGTTGACATTGACCCTGGCCGGGTCTGGCTGGTGCACGCTCTGCCAGGACAAGACGACCGAGGCGAACGCCTCGTTGACCTCGAACAGGTCGATGTCGCTGATCGTCATCCCGCTCCGCCCCAGTACCCGCGACGTCGCGGCGACCGGGCCGTCGAGGTGGTAGTACGGCTCATCGCCGATCAGAGCCTGGGAAACGATCCTTGCCCTGGGCCGCAGCCCCAGTCCCCTTGCCCGGTCTTCAGAGACCAGCAGCACAGCCGCCGCGCCGTCCGAGATCTGCGAGGACGTACCCGCCGTGTGCAGGCCGCCTTCACGTACCGGCTTGAGCTTGGCCAGGCCCGCCGCGGTGGTTTCGCGCAGGCCCTGGTCCCTGTCCACGGTCGCGACCTCACCGGTCGGCTGACGGTCGGCATCGAGCACGGGCGCCTTCACGGCGATTACTTCCCGGTCGAAATACCCAGCGGCCCAGGCCGCCGCGGCTTTTTGCTGGCTGCCAAGGCCGAAGGCATCAAGATCATCCCTGGTCAGGCCGCGCCTTCCGGCGATCCGCTCGGCCGCCGTGAACTGGTCGGGCATGTCGATGGTCCAGGAGGCCGGTCGCGGCGAGGTCCCTCCCGCCTGAGCCGCGGTCCCGAGCGGCACGTGGCTCATCGCCTCCACGCCGCAGCCGATTCCCGCATCGATCGCCCCTGCCGCGATCAGGCCCGCGATGAGGTGCACGGCCTGCTGAGCCGAACCGCACTGGGCGTCGAGCGTCAGGCAGCCGGTCGTGACCGGCAGCCCGGCATGCAGCCAGGCGGTGCGGGTGACGTTGTTGGATTGCTCGCCTGCCTGGGTGACACAGCCGCCCGCGATCTGCTCGACAAGCACCGGGTCAAGCCCGGCACGCTCGACCAGGCCGCGCTGCGCGGCGCCGAGCAACTCGGCCGCGTGCAGGCCGGAGAGCGTGCCGTTCCGCTTGCCGATCGGGGTGCGGACGGCTTCGACGATGACGGCTGTGCCCATTGCTCTCTCCCTGGTCCAGTTCTGCCCTCATGGTAGAACGTGTTCTCGTTTAATGGTCTAATCGGGGCTAGACGGGTGGGGCCCGCAGCAGACGGAGGAAGCTATGTCCGTACCACCGGGATTCGACTTCACCGACCCTGACCTGTACGCGCACCGGGTGCCGAACGAGGAGTTCGCCGCGTTGCGGCGGGCCGCGCCGATCTGGTGGAACGAGCAGCCGGACTGCGGCTTCGAAGACGGCGGCTGCTGGGCCGTCACCAAGCACGCCGACATCATGGAGATCTCACGCAACAGCGACGTGTTCAGCTCATGGGAGAACACGGCGATCATCAGGCACGGCGCCGATATCAAGCAGAGCATCGACGTGCAGCGCCTGATCCTGCTCAACCTCGATCCGCCAGAACACACCAAGCTGCGCCAGATCGTCTCGCGCGGATTCACGCCCCGTGCGATCAATAACCTCCGCGACAGGCTGGCCGACCGGGCGGCGAACATCGTGGCGACCGCGATCGAGTCAGGTACCGGCGACTTCGTCACCGACGTGGCCTGCGAACTGCCGCTCCAGGCCATCGCCGACCTTATCGGGGTGCCGCAGGAGGACCGCAAGAAGATCTTCGAGTGGTCGAACATCATGGTCGGCTACGACGACCCTGAGTTCGGGGATGCGGGCACGATCGCGGCCGCCGAACTGGTCGGGTACGCGATGGCGATGGCCGAGGACCGCAAGCAGTGTCCTCGGGAGGACATCGTCACCAAGCTCGTCAACGCCGAGATCGACGGAGGTCATTTGAACTCCGACGAGTTCGGTTACTTTGTGATCTTGATGTCCGTGGCGGGCAACGAGACCACGAGGAACGCGATCTCGCACGGCATGCTGGCCTTCTTCGATCATCCCGACCAGTGGGAGCTTTACCGTGCCGAGCGCCCGGCGACCGCCGCCGACGAGATCGTGCGGTGGGCGACCCCGGTGACCGCGTTCCAGCGCACCGCCCTCACGGACACCGTCATCGGCGGGCAGGCGATCAAGAAGGGCGAGCGGCTCGGGTTGTTCTACCGTTCCGCCAACTTCGACGAGGACGTGTTCGAAGCCCCTGAGAAGTTCAATATCCTGCGCGACCCGAACCCGCACCTCGGCTTCGGTGGTACCGGGGCGCACTACTGCATCGGCGTCAACCTGGCCAGGATGGAGATCGACCTGATCTTCAACGCGATCGCCGACGCGATGCCAGACATCGCCAAGGCAGGCGACCCTGAGCGCCTCCGATCCGGCTGGCTCAACGGCATCAAGCGCCTGCCCGTCAGTTACACCTGAGGCCCCGGCGACCTGGAGCCTCAGTCAGGCGTGTCGCCCACGACCCACATCGAGAAGTACTGCGAGCCGCCGCCGTAGGCGTGCCCTAGTGCGGTGCGCGCCCCGGCCACCTGGTGCTCGCCCGCCTTGCCGGTGACTTGCATCGCCGACTCGGCGAACCGGAGCAGCCCAGAGGCGCCGATCGGGTTGGATGACAGCACGCCGCCCGACGGATTGACAGGGATCTGGCCGCCGATCTCGGTGTCGCCCGATTCGGTGAGCCGCCAGCCCGCGCCTGGCTCCGCAAAACCCAGGTTCTCCAGCCACATCGGCTCGAACCACGAGAACGGAACGTAGATCTCCGCGGCGTCGACCTGCTCAAGCGGATTGGTGATGCCCGCCGACGCCCAGAGCGCTTGCGCGCAGTCGTAGCCAGCGCGGGGGTTCACGTGATCTTTGCCGGAGAACATCGTCGGCTCGGTGCGCATCGCGGTGCCCTTGATCCAGGCCGCCGGCTCGCTGCTCGCCTCGGCGGCTGCCTGGTCGCCGATCACGACCGCGCAGGCGCCGTCGGAAGACGGGCAGGTCTCGTCGTAACGTACCGGGTCCCACAGCATCGGCGAGGCCAGGACCTTCTCCATCGTCATGTCGCCCTGGCGCAGGTGGGCGTACGGGTTGAGCGCGCCGTTGCGCCTGTCCTTGGCGGCGACCATCGCCCCGATATGCCCTGGAGCGCCGCTGCGCCTGATGTAAGACCGGATGTGAGGCGCGAAGTAGCCGCCCGCGCCGGCGAGTACAGGCATCGAGAACGGCGGCGAGATCGACAGCGCCCACATCGCGTTCGACTCCGACTGCTTCTCGAACGCGACGGCCAGCACCCGCCGGTGAACTCCGGCCTGCACGAGGCTGGTTGCGACCAGGCCGGTCGCGCCGCCGACCGAGCCCGCTGTGTGCACGCGCAGCAAGGGCTTGCCGACCGCGCCGAGCGCGTCCGCGAGGTAAAGCTCGGGCATCATGACGCCCTCGAACAAGTCGGGCGCCTTGCCGAGCACGACCGCGTCGATCTGATCGCTGGTCAGCCCGGCGTCGGCGAGAGCCCGGTCGGCCGCCTCCCGGCACAGCCCGGCGATCGAGACATCTTGACGCTTGCTCCTGTGCGTGGTCTGCCCGGTGCCGAGCACTGCCGCCCGCTGCTTCACCGTGGGCTCCCTTCCATCACGCAAACTAGGTTCTGCTGGAGCGCCGGGCCGCTGGTGGCGTGCCCGAGTGCGACGTCGGCACGGCCAGCCATGATCTCGGCCGCCGCGCTGCCGATCCTGGCCAGGCCGGCGGCGAACATCGGGTTGCTGGCGAGGGCGCCGCCCGAGGGGTTGATCCGCACGTCATCGCCGAGCCCGAGCGCCTCGCGCAAGATCAGTTCCTGATGGGTGAACTGCGCGTGCAGTTCGGCGACCTCGGCCCGCGCCGCGCCCGCCGCCGCTCCGGCCGCGGCCGAAGATGGCGATACCGTCAGGTCCCTCGCTCCGAGCGCGCCCGAATCCACCCGGTGCTCGAAGCCCGTGATCCAGGCAGGACGTTCGCAGATTTCCCGCGCCCTGTCCCCGCTGGCGAGGATCACGACCGCGGCCCCGTCGGTGACCGGCGCGCAGTCGTGCTCACGCAGCGGTTCGGCCACGTAGGGCCTGGCCAGCAGTTCGTCGGCCGAGGCGTCGTCCCCGTCAGGCAGCGCAAGCGGGTTGCCTCGCGCCGATGCCCGGCTCCGCGCGGCGACCTCTGCCATGTCCTTCTCGCTCCACAGCCCGGCGTCGAGCCCGGCGCGCGCCTGGAGCGCCGCGATCGAGACGGCGTCAGGCCAGAGCGGCGCCAGGAGGTAAGGGTCAAGCTGGAGCGCGAGCACCCGCCGCAGGTTGCCTGCCGAGGACTTGCCGAACCCGTAGGCAAGCGCGGTCTCGGCCTCGCCGGTCAGCACCTTCAGCCAGGCCTCGTACAGCGCCCACGCGCCGTCCTGCTCCACGTGCGACTCCATCACCGGAGGGAACGCTCCGATGGCGTCGACGGCGGAAACAAACGAGAATGCCCGCCCGGCCAGGTAGTCAGAGGACCCCGAGCACCAGAAGCCGATGTCGCTCTTGGTCAGGCCCGTGGCGGCGAAAACCTCATGAAAGATCGGCACCAGCATCTCGACGCCATTGGTGGTGGCCGGGGAGTGCCGCTCGGCGGGTGCCTGCGCGAAACCAACTACCGCAACGTCAGCCAAGAGAACAGCTCCTTAGAGGTGGTGCGCGTAAGAGTCATAAGGAGCATCGGGCTCCCCGGTCGGCTCGAAGTACTCGATGTTCCGCAGCGAGGTCTCCCACTGCTCGCGCGGCTTCCACACGGCCCTGACCCGCATGCCCATCCTGACCTCGTCAGGCTCGCAGCCCAGGATGAGATGCTGGAACGCGATGTCGGCCCCGTCGAGCAGCACCGAGGCGGCCACATATGGCACCGGCACCTGCTGCCCCTGGAACGGCACGTTGACCACGCAGAACGTGGTCACGATCCCGGTGTCTGGCAACTGGATCTCGGTCTCTGTCGGCACGCCGTCCACCGGGCAGGCGCCGCGCGGCGGAATGTAGACCTTCTCGCAGGCCGGGCACCGCTGCCCGATCAGGCGGCCCTCGGCGAGCGCCTGCAGGAAGCTGCTCTCGCCAGGGGAAACCGTGTGGTGGTAGCTGAGCTTGATCGGGGCAATGAGCATGCCGACGGTCTCGGTCTCGCCGGTCTCGCGAGCAACCTCGGCTGGCTCTCCTGGCTCTGCTGGCTCAAAGCACTCGATGTCAGTGATGCCAGAACCTTGCCGGTCCGACCAGCGCGGCCTGACCCGCATCCCCGTTCGCATCTCGCTTGCCGATCCGGCGTCGACGGCGTGCAGCATCGCGGTGCCGGCGCCGTCAAGCTTGATCAGCGCCCAGCCGAACGGCCGCCCGAGCGGCTGCCCGTCTTCAGGCGAAGGCATCCACGACCAGCTCATGACCGTGCCGCCAGGCCCGACCTCGACCAGTTCGGCCGGCGGCGCCAGCGTCACCGGGTCGTACTCGAAAGGCGGCGCGTGCACGGTTCCGTCAGACGCCCGCGCCCCGAGTATCCGGCGGCCGGCTAGCCCGGTCATGAACGCGCCGAGCGTCGGCCCGAGCGAGCGGGTGTAGTCGAACGAGATCTCGAGCACCGCGTGCAGCGGCTTGGTGCTAGCTGGCTGGCTCACGGGACCGATACTAGAACGCGTTCTACTCCGTAGGCGAGACCGGCTAGGGTCAAATCGCCTCTGGCGGGCAGACTCAGGGAATGGCGACGACGAAGCCTGACCTGGCCAGCGAGGTCGCGCACTACGCGGCGACCTTCCACGACGTGATCGGCTACGGGCACCACGTCGCCTCGCCTCTCGGCGCCTGGCTGCTGCTTGCCCTGGCCGCCCCGGCGGCCGCCGGCGAGGACGCGGCGACGCTGGCCAGGCTGCTCGGCGGCGGCGCCGCCGGCGCTGCGGGGCAAGCGGCAGACCTGCTGGCAGCGCCGCACCCGCTGGTCGCCGCGGCCGCGGCGGTGTGGGGCCACCCTGGGGCGCTAAGCAAGGACTGGCTGGCTGGCCTGCCCGCCGCCGTGAACCGTGGCGAAGTCCCTGCTCAGACCGATCTGGACCGGTGGGCCCGCGACCATACGTTCGGTCTGATCGAGAACTTCCCGCTCAGGGTCTCCCGGCTGGTGGACTTCCTGTTCGCGACCGCGCTGGCGACCAAGGTCTCCTGGGCACACCCGTTCGATCTGGCGCCAGGTTCGGCGCTCGGCGGCTCGAGTCCCTGGGCAGGCCGGCTCGGACAGGTGCTGCGGTCACCGAAGGATTCTGCTCACATGGCTTTCATCGCGCCCACCGAGCAGGCCGGCGACGTCGCTGTCCACCTGGCCCGCGCGCGGGGCGGCTTGCTTGTCGCGTCGGTGATCGCGGAATCGGAGGTTGCCCCAGCGCGAGTACTTGCCGAGGCCCACAGGATCGCCATCGCTATCGCCACCCGCCGGCCGGTGCCCAGAAGATCTCTTTTCGATCTGCCACTAGGCACCGCACCGCTGTGGGACCTCAGGGAGCAAGCCACCGGCAGCACCGCCGGCGAGCGGTGCGTGGCCTTCCTGCCCGCCTGGTCAGCGACCAGCCAGCATGACCTCAAAGACCCAAGACTTGGCTTCGCCGCCGTGGTGGCAGCGCTCAAAGCCGGCGGCCAGTGGGACGCGACGCAGGCCGCGATGGCGAAGTACACCAGGATCGGCTTCGAGGCCGCCGCCGTCACCGCCATCATGCGGCTCACGGCCGCGATGCCCAGAATGGGCCGCAGCCGGACCGCGGAACTCCGGTTCGGGCACCCGTACGCCGTGGTGGCTGTCACCGAGGACGACAACCAGGGGCCATGGCACGGGGTGCCCGTCTTCTCCGCCTGGGTCGCCCGCCCCTCAGAGGCCTAACCCGCCCCGCCGGGCTCCGCCCGGCCCCGCGCTCGGGGCCGTCGCGAGGTGAATTAAATGCGGCGACAATGGTGCAACGCGACTAATATGTCTTTCTCCCAGGAAGATTATCAAGTTTCGTAAAGTGATCATGCGTGAGCGAAGCACGTGCTATACCTCGCTCATCACGTGTGCACGTTTGCCAGTCGGCTGGAGGCTATTAGCGGTGGAATCGGCACTAATAGGCAGACCGCTGTGAGCGGTAAGTAATGGTAGTGGCCAAGCCGGGCACGGCGGAGCAGACGCTGCCTCCGGTCCGGCAATCGACTGTGGCCGATCCGAAATACCGGTATTCGCCGGCAAGCGGGGGTTCACGCGCTAATGATGGCGCGCTTGGCGGGCCGGTCAGGATCGGTGATGTCCGCGCTTATCCAAGGCACGCCAGGTCGCTTTCCGCCCGTACCGTCAGGCAGCGCGTACTCGTGCTCGGCTCCGTGCTGGTCCTCGCCGCGATCACGGCCGTGATCGCGGTACCGAAAAGCTTTCATCGCCGGCCGGCGGCGCCCGGCCAGTCGCCGGCCCTCTCCGCAGCGGCCATGGTCAGGGGCGAGGCCGCCGAGTGGGTCAGCCGGTGGGTCGCTCCAGGCGCGATCGTGGGCTGTGACCTGGTGATGTGCTCTCTGCTGCTGAAGCACGACCTGCGGGCGGGCGACCTGATGCAGCTTACGGCCAAGGCCAGCGATCCGCTCGGCAGTTCGATCGTGGTGGCCACGCCGGCCTTGCGCAGCCAGCTCGGCCGAAGGCTCATCAGCGTTTACGCGCCTGACGTGCTGGCGAGTTTCGGCAGCGGCAGCACCAGGATCGACATCCGGGTCGTGGCCGCTGACGGTTCGCAGGCGTACGAACAGCAGTTGCGTGCCGACTGGCAGGCCAGGAAGGCCAACGGGGCGCAGTTGCTGCACAACGCGGAGATCTCGGCATCTCGCCCGGCCAGGCGGGATCTCGCCGGCGGTGAGGTCGATTCGCGGCTGCTCATCATCCTGCCCGTCCTCGTGCACTTCTGCGGGCCGGTGCGGGTCGTGCGGTTCGGCGGGGCCGGACCGGGGCGGAGCCGTGGCATGCCTTTACTCGCGGCCTTCATTACTCCGCTTGTGCGACGCGGCGAATCGGCTGCCGCGAAGCTGACGGCTCGCAGGGCGGCGAAGATCGTGGCCTTCCTCAAGGCGCAATGGACCTTTATCAAGGCCACGAGTTCCATTCGGCATGACGGCCCTGGCGGTCAGGTTGTCGTGCAGCTTGACGTTACCGCACCGCCTCAGCTTAATGCCTTCAACGGTAATCCGGTAATTACTGCCCCTATTACCGCGCCGTCGAAGTAAACGCCCGATGGCAGGCATAAGGCTTGCCTTAAGGAGGAGGTAGATGCTGTCAAAATCCAGTATCCGTAATGTCCTGCTCGCCTGTGTCGTTTCCGTCGGCCTGCTAACGAACGTCGCGCCGGCGTCGTCTTCAGTTGATCAGCACGACGGCTGGCTCAGGCTTGCGCACTTGTCGCCGAATACTCCGGCCGTTGACGTGTACCTGTACGACTTCGGCAACCCCAAGGCCGAAGTCGTGTTGCACCATGTCAGCTACGGGACCGTGTCGCCGTTCTTGCCGACCCGGGCAGGAACGTACACGGTGGCCATGCGAGCGGCAGGCGCGCCGGCGAAATCGGCGCCTGTGCTATCGACGGCGATCCACGTGGTGGCTGGTCAGGCGTACACGGTGGCAGGTATGGGACCGAAGGATGGCCTGCGGCTTGTCGTGCTGCCCGATGACCTTTCCGCGCCCGCCGGGCATTCGATGGTTCAGGTGATCCAGGCATCCATGCGCCAGCCGAAGGTCACGGTGCGCACCCAAAATCATCTCTTCGGTCGTAACCTGCCTTTCGCCTCGGCGACCAGATTCCAGTCGCTGTCCAAAGGCAGCTATGTGGTGCGGGCCCGCGGCCAGACCGAGTCCGCGACGCGCAAGGTTGAGCTACGGTCAGGCAGCATCCACACGCTGGTGATCCTCGACACCACGAAGAAGCTCAAGATCGTGAACCTGACCGACGCCGTCGGCAGCAAGGTTGTTCCTGCCACGGCCCCGGCGACCGGATTCGGAGGCACCGCACCGGTTCCCGGCCGGCCGCTGCTTCCCTGGGCCTTCATGATCGGTGCTGGCTTGCTGCTCATGGCCGGAGGGCTGGTCTCTCTTCGCCGTGGCCGTCAGATGAGGCCGCACGAGGGTTAATGGGAAAGATCGCCGGGCGCCACGCGGCGCCAGTGAGCCGGCCAGTGCGCGTCAGCCTGATCGCCGTGCTGGCCGGCTCGCTGGTGACCATGACGGGATGCGCGGGAGTCTTCGTGAGCAACTGGGACGCCCGCCCCGCCTACGTCGCCTTGCCTGTTCCGCACGTACCGGTTCCCCGCGGCCGTATCGCCGCCGTTCCCGAGGCCGACCAGGATGTCAGCGCGCCACTGCCGGTGTACCTGATCATCCCGGCGATCGGCGTGCGTACCAGGCTGATCAGGCTCGGCACGACCAGCGCAGGCGCGATGGCCGTGCCGTCGACCACTGCCGTGGCCGGCTGGTACGCGGCCAGCCCGCGACCCGGCGCGATCGGGTCTTCGGTCATTGCCGGTCATGTCGACTCTTACCGGGGCCCTGGCATCTTCTTCCGGCTCCGGCTGCTGCATGCGGGTGACCGCGTGTTCGTCGTCAGGGCCAACGGCACGCTCGCGGTCTTCAAGATCACTGAGGTGCGCAGGTACCGGAAGTCCAGGTTTCCCTTCAAGCGGGTCTTCGGCCCGGTGCCTTACGCGGGCCTGCGCCTGATCACGTGCGGCGGCGTCTTCGACTACGCGACCCGCCAGTACCTGTCTGACGTCGTCGTCTACGCCACGGAAGCGGGTTCTGCGGGCACCTGACTACTCGCCGGTGAAGGCGGGCTTGCGTTTGTCCGCGAACGCGCGCGGGCCTTCCTTGGCGTCGGCGGACATGAAGACCTTCGTGCCGATGCGCGATTCGACCTCGAACGCGTCGTTTTCCCGCATGCCCTCGGTGCCGCCACCCGCCCGGCTTTCACCTCGGCGTGCAGGAAGGACAGGAGCTGGGCCAGGGCCTGCGGCAGCCGGGACGCCAGCAGCGCCAGCTGCCCGGTCACGTCATAGGCGTCAGCGGGGAACACGAAGCCGCCGGAGCCGGGACGGGTGGCGTGGTTCAGCGCCCGCACCGCCTCCGCCGCCCCGCCCGCCAGCCCGGCCAGGGCTGCCGGGCCGGTCACCGGGAACCGCTCGGTGATCCGGCAGCCGGGCGGTTCTCTTCCTGATCTTCTTCATGCAGAACAGCCAGCAGTTCCGAGACAGCGGCCTTCCGCTGCCCGGCACCAGGATCATGACGGTCACGAGTGGTGCGGGGCGTGTTCGATGCGGCGGGATGGGTTGCAGCATGTATGGCTTGCAGTGCCCGAACCGAGACCTGGGCGTAGATCTGGGTGGCGGACAGGCCGGCATGGCCGAGCATGGCCTGGATGTAGCGGATATCCGGTCTGCGGCGACCTCGCCCTTGCGACGGTGACGGCCGAGCACGTGGCCAGCGTCCCTCGCGTAGCACCATACGAAGCTGGTGCGCTGTTCGAGCGGGAACTTTCGTGCATCGGGGCAGTCCTGGCCCTCAACGGGCCTCTCGGCCTCCTCGTCGTCGATGGCTACGCAACCCTCGACCCTGGCGGCCGGCCAGGCCTCGGCGCGTATGCCGCGGACGCATTCGGCCTCGCCGTCATCGGCGTCG
>DATJLT010000008.1:0-4485 GCA_035509195.1 Streptosporangiaceae bacterium
ATCCTCACCTGGCGGGATAGCCACCACCACGTCGAAAGCCTCGCCGGCCGGCCGGGCCTGCTGGATCTCACCTGCCAGGTCAGCCAGCATCGCCGGATGCTCAAGCCCGGTCGGGAAGATGCCGTCCCATCGCAGCGCGCGCCGCACCGGCCGCCGGTGCGGCCATTCGGCGGCGACCCAGACAGGGATCCTCGGCTGCTGCACCGGTGGCGGCTCGAACTCACCGGCCCAGTACCTGGTCAGGTCGTCCAGGCCCTGATCAAGCAGCCTGGCCCGCTCGCGCGGATCGACGACCTCGCCGAACGGCTCGAGCTCACCGTTTCTGGCGCTGCCGAGGCCCACCCCAAGGATCAGGCGACCTGAGCTGAGCAGGTCCAGCGTCACGGTCTCCCTGGCCAGCTTGTGCACTCGCCTGCGTGACAGCGGGGTAACCATCGGCCCGATCCGCAGCTTGCTGGTCGCGCAGGCGACGGCTGCCAGGGCCACCCAAGGATCGGCTACGGCCCTGGCCGGCGACCGGTGCACGATATGGTCCCAGACGAAAAATCCGTCCCAGCCCCGCTCCTCAGCAGCAGCGGCCAGCCCGGCAAGCACCCTCGGATCGGCAAGCTCCCCGAACGGCGGCACGTCGATGCCCTGCTTCAGCACGGGCGGCACCCGCACCTCCACGCTCGCAACTGGCGGACTCATGAATCCTGCTTGCCTGACCTGGGGCCGAGCACAGCGGATAGCGCGTCAAGCGCCGGGAAGTTCACGGCGTAGTAGGTCCACTTCCCTCGCTTGTCGCCGGTCAGGATCCCCGCGTCCACGAGCACCTTGAGATGGTGGGAAATCGTGGGCTGCCTGAGGCCGAGCGGCTCGGTCAGCTCACAGGTGCACACCTCGCCGCCTTCGCGGGCGGCGGCGATCGACAAGATGCGCAGCCGCATCGGGTCGGCGATGGCTTTGAGCACGACGGCAAGGTCGGAGGCCTGCCTGGCAGTCAGCGGCTCGCGGAGCAAGTCCGCGCCGAGCAGGGGCGCGCATACGGCGTTCATCCTGCCAGTATGCGGCGTGCAGCCGGCGCGCTGGGTCGTCCCTCCCGGCACCGTGTAGAAACTCGCCGGTTATGCCGATCGTGAGCCGGCTCGCCCTGGCAAGCTCGCCGAACGCCTCGCCAGTTCTTGACAAGACGCAACGTTGCGTCTATATTTCGCTATGCCTCCCGCCCCCGCCATCTGGCCTGCGCTCATGGAAGGAAACCACGGCCGCCCAGAGGGCCCTGGCTTACGAAGATGCCTACATCCCGATCTCCGCAGGGCCGGTAGAGGTCAGGGAAGGTGACGCGCACCGCACCCTCGCCGGTCTCGCCGGTCTCGCCGGTCTCACCGGCCCGGTCGGGCTGGTGCTGCTCGACGGGGTGGAAAATCTGGTTCGGCGGTTACTTGAACGCCTGAGTCAGGGCGTTGTACAGGAACTGCAGGTCGGCCTTTACCGGCGTGTATTCCGGCATGTTCGAGATGTAGACCGCCTGGTATTTGCCGGCGATGTAACACGTGATGACTGCGGTGCTGCCCGTTGTCGCGGCCACGTACTTCGCCCCTTGAAGCGCTCCAGGACCCCAGCTACCGCTCTCGGGGACCTGCGAGTACGGGTACCCGCCTGAGTCGTAGGGGTTAGGCACCTTCCTGAACAGAGGCCACACCGGATCCTTGACATGGTAGTCAGGCGTCACCTGCGGAACTGACGAGGAGAAGCTTGACGACAGGCCGAACAGGGGCGCGAGGTCGGCGTTGGAGTAATTCCACTGGAAGGTCGCAAAAGTACCGACGAGATTATGCCCGTCTTTAACGTACTTGGTGATGGCCGCGACCTCGCCCGAAGTGAACTGGTAATTGCCGCCTGCCGGATCCGACAGCACTAGCACTTGCGGGTCATCGGCGACCAGCGCGCTGTAGGTGATCGGGGTTGAGGAGGTGTCGCAGAACGTCGTCGTGTCGATCGTGAGCCGCGTGTTCCCGTAGGACGACCAGTCGCTGTTGAGGTCGCCCCACCCCGGCGCCTGGTTGCTGCACCCGCCCCAGGGATCCAGCAGCGCTGCCTTGACCGGGCCGCCTGTCGAAGCGCAACTCTCGGCCCCGGCACTGCCATTGGTCTGCGCGGAGAGGATCGTCGGCGATCCCTCGGTACCGATCTTGGGCGTGCTGGTCAGGTTGAGGTTGTTCGTCTCGCCGGTAAACCCCTCTTTCTCGCACTCGGGTGCCGCCGTCTTGGTGCCCTCCAAGGTGGTCTGCGCGTCGAGGGTCGTGTCCTTGCCGAACTTGGCCTCGCCGCCGCCGGCGTCGCCGTAGACGCCGAACTCGGCGGTGTCCCACTTCTGCGCCAGGTCGACCACGCTGTCAGACTTGGCGACCATGGTTGCCTGGCCTGACCCGCCCGACAACGACACCTGATCATCGCCGCCCTTGACGGCTTCCGCGCCCAGGGCCACGCTGGCCAGTTCTGATGCGGTAATATGGCCGCCCGCATAGGTGCTCGCAGGGCTGTTGACGTAGCAGTCCTTCTGGTAAGTGAACCAGTGTGACGGGCATTTGGCTGTGTAATTTATCAGCCAATACTGCATGAATACCGTATTCGACTGGGTCTCGTAGACGAACTGCTGCCATGCCTGGCAATCGCTTGGCTTGCTGGCTCCTGAGCATGCGGGCGACGAGAAGAACTGGCTGTTCATCTGAAGCGTGAAGGCATTCGCGACCTGCGGCCCCTTATGGTCGACTTGGCCGGTTTCGGTGATATCTTTGCTTACGTTGTCAAATAGTCCTGTTGCCAGGGAAATCGTGCCATCGACCTTGGCCGAGTAGTCCTTGCCGTTCCCGACGGCGCCAGGTTCGGCCGATCCCCTCGCCCGCGTTAGCGATGGTGGCTTCATCGGCCATCTGGGCGCGACCTTGCACTGGACCGCATGCCAGCGCAACGACGGGTAAGAGGCGTGGTAGCACCCAGGGGTCACGGCAGGAAGCTTGACGATGGCCCGCTGCCAGCCTGCTCGCGTGCGCCCGCGTGCCGCACCCGCAGCGGAATGGGCTTTCTGATTGACCGGGGGCGACGCTGGCCTCTGGCCGGGTGAATTCTGCGGGTTCGACACAGAAGCCAGCGCCGGAGTGGCGGCGCCAACGGGGAGAACCATCGCGGCCGCGACGAGCAAAAGGTAACGATAATGCGCATGAATACGATGTTTCCTGAAGACTCTTGGCGACATATTGCATCTCCTCGTTGAAGGTCACCTTCAACGCTACTTCATATTTCGCCGTCAGGAACAGCGCTAATTCCATGCCAGTTTTTATGACAGGAACTCTTTTTTATGACACGGGATGGGCGGCTACTTGTAGCTGAGCTGAACCAGGAGGTCGCAGCTTGCGCCTGAATGCGACTTCTTGAACGGCCCGCCCACGGGCAGCGGAGGTCCGTACAGGAGGAAGCCGTCCCCACCAGAGCACGACAACGTTCCTGTTGCCCGCGTCTTGATGGCGATGTAGTCACCCTTGGCGACCTTCAGGTTGACCCGGAAGCTCTGCACGACGTAGTGATCGCCGTTGGTGCCCCCGCAGGGATTCTGGCCCTTATACGTGATCTCAGGGCCTTGTGTCACGATCTTGGCCTTGCGGGTGCTTGGGTTGGCCTGGGCTAGCTGGAGCCGGAACTTTCCCGCCTTGCACGACACCAGTTTCACGTGCTTGACGGTTCCCGTCTTCGGCGCGGTGAAATGGCTGCCGTTCTCGAACGCGGTAATGGCCACCCAGGTGCAGGTGGCGCCGTGGGGAATGCCGGCGTTCTCATCGCACGACTGGCCGTTCTGTGCGTTGGATGGCTGGCTCTGGCTCGTCAGCTTGGCCCCGAAGAACGTCGGAGCATTCGCGCTCACGGCCGGCCCGGCAGCGGCGAGAGCCGGAGCGAGCGCGACGACTCCGAGCGCGGTCGTCACGACCGCAGGGACGGAAAGCGCGGTTAGGCCGCGGACGGTCCTTGCGAATGAGCGAGACGTCATGGTTCGTGCCTCCGAACTGCGATACCTGAAGGGGAGAATGCCCCACAACTGGTAAGGCGGTCCATCACGTTCCGCCTCGTTCCATGAGCCACCGCCGCAAGCGCGGAGCGATGTCAAGTGCGGAGCGACGTCAGGTGATCACGTGCAGCATGGCCTGCCGCAGGTACCCCTCTTCCCGGGCGGGCTTCATGCTAGCGGCCCCGTCACCGTCTCGGCCGCGCCGACCGCGGCGCCGCTGGCCACGAACCGGACAGCGGCCTCGATCTCCGGGCTGAGGAACCGGTCGGCAGCGGGCCCGGCGACGTCAGCGCGGAGGGCCGCGACGACCGCGCCGGTGGCGGGAGCCGGGACCAGGGGCGCCCTGAACTCGATGCCGCGGGCAGCGGTCAGCAACTCGATTGCCAGCACCCGCGTGAGCCCGTCAACCCCGCGACGTAGCTTGCGTGCGGCCGACCAGCCCA
>DATJLT010000009.1:0-14135 GCA_035509195.1 Streptosporangiaceae bacterium
TTGCAGCCGCTGGCGGTCTTCGCTCCATAGCTGGTTGGGACCGAGGATGCTGTCATAAGCCGGCCTTCCGGTTTCGCCGGCCTCCGCGCCTCCGCGGCCTCCGCGGCCTCTGCGCCTCGGCGGCCTCGGCGGCCTCTGCGCCTCGGTGGCCTCGCCGGCGTCCGCCTGGGGACAAATCGCCCGTAATGCCCGCGCAGGCGCATCGTTGGCTCGTTGATGCTGTTTGTGTGGGGTTCCTGGTGACAACGGTGGCTTGTTCATGCTGTTGGAGCAGCATCAGATTTCCATCGTTGTCGTTGGGCACGGGGCTGGCTGCGACATCGCGGGACCAGCGATGCTGTAGTCGGTCGCCCACCGCAGGCGAGGTCCCGCGCCGGCACGCGCCCGGGTGCGGGGTCATGGCAGGCTTGGTCTTGCCCGGACGGTGTGCGAGCTAACGAAGGGAACTGCGGTGTACCGCTGGAATGGCCTGCCCGAGGTGCCTGCGGGCTGGGGCCGGTGCGTCGTCACGATCGGGATCTTCGACGGAGTGCACCGTGGCCACCAGCTCATCCTGGCCAGGGCCGCCGAGATGGGAGCACGGCTCGGGCTGCCGCTTGTCGTGGTCACGTTCGATCCGCATCCCGATGAGGTGATCAGGCCAGGATCGCATCCCCCGCTGCTGTGCAGCGTGCGGTTCAGGACCGAGTTGCTCGGCCGGTTCGGTGCCGACGCCGTGTGCGTCCTCCCGTTCACCTACGAGTTTTCCCAGTTGTCCGCCGATGACTTCGTCAAGTCGGTGCTGGTGGACGGACTGCACGCGGCGGCGGTCGTGGACGGCCAGGACTTCAGGTTCGGGCACAAGGCCGCAGGGAACGTCGCGCTGCTGGGCGAACTTGGCGAGAAGTACGACTTCGTCGTCGATGGCGTGCCCCTGATCAGCGACGACGGCATCGCGGTTTCGTCGAGCCTGATCAGGGGCCTGCTGTCGGAGGGCAAGGTCGCCGAGGCCGCGCGCGACCTAGGCCGTCCTCACCGGGTCGAAGGTATCGTGGTGCGCGGGCAGCAGCGCGGCCGGGCGCTGGGGTTCCCGACCGCTAACGCCGAGCCGCCACCGCACACGGCTATCCCTGCCGACGGCGTCTACGCCGGCTGGCTCGCCGCCCTTGATCAGGAAGGAACGGAGACCGATCGCTGGCCCGCCGCCATCTCCGTAGGCACTAACCCGACATTCGACGCCAGTGACCGTACCGTGGAGGCATACGCACTAGACCGGGATGACCTGGATCTATACGGTGTGCACGTAGCGGTGGAGTTCGCTGAGCGGCTCCGCGGTCAGGTGCGCTTCGACTCAGTCGCCGAGTTGGTCAGTCAGATGGGCGACGACGTCGCGGCCGCCGCGAGAATGCTGTCGGCGCGGTAGCGGTGCTCGTGAAGCAACGTACCGTCCGCGTCACTTGCGTGGTACCTTGAGAGCGGCCGAAATATCAGGCCTCCCTTGGCTGCGCCCTCATGCGGCCGAATCCGTCCGACGCGGCGAATAGCTATCGCACCCGCCGGACGCCACCTGATGACTATCAAAAGAAGGAACAACGTGCCGCTCGACACCGCAGTCAAGAAGGAGATCATCGCCGCGCATGCGACCAGTGAGGGTGACACCGGCTCGCCGGAGGTCCAGGTCGCACTGCTGACAAAGCGAATCAATGGTCTCACCGAGCACCTCAAGGTGCACAAGCACGATCATCACAGCCGCCGCGGGCTGCTGCTGCTTGTCGGCCGCCGCAGGCGGCTGCTGCAGTATCTGTCCCGCGAGGACATCAGCCGCTACCGCGCGCTGATCGAGAAGCTCGGCCTGCGCCGGTAAGGTCAGTGGCGGGCCCCGCGTTTGGTGGCAGATAGCAAAACTCAATAAAAGCGACGACAACAATCGAGCACGGATAACTCCGGCTCATTAGCGGGAAACGTCCCGCGGCCCCGGCCCGGCGCGCTCAGCATGCCTGAGGGCCGGTCCTCGGTAGTGGTTCTCGGATTCGCGGGCTTCGCGCCAAGGCGCCTGCCCGGCGGACCGAGGGCTTCGATCGAAGACCGGTCGGCAGCTAGCGCCCAGCAAATGCTGGACGCAGTAGTCCGGATGCGGTTAGCGCAGCACTGGCGGCGGGCAGACGCGGGACCTCAGTTGAGGAGGTCTCACCCGATGGAGGGTGTGCATACTTCGGAAGCCGTCATCGACAACGGCGCATTTGGTCAGCAAAAAATCAGGTTCGAGACCGGCAAGCTAGCGAAGCTGGCGTCGGGGTCGGCGGTCGTCTACCTGGACGATGAGACGATGGTGCTTTCCGCGACCACGGTCTCAAAGACGCCCAAGGAGAACCTGGACTTCTTTCCGCTCACGGTCGACGTGGAAGAGCGGATGTACGCGGCCGGGCGCATTCCCGGCTCTTTCTTCAGAAGGGAAGGCAGGCCCTCAGAGGACGCGATCCTCACGTGCAGGCTCATCGACCGGCCGCTTCGGCCTTCCTTCGTCAAGGGACTGCGCAATGAGGTCCAGATCGTCGAGACGGTCATGGCGCTGCACCCCGACCACCTGTATGACGTCGTGGCGATCAATGCCGCCTCGCTGTCCACTCAGCTCTCTGGCCTGCCCTTCTCCGGGCCCATCGGCGGCGCGAGGGTTGCGCTGATCAAGGGCCAGTGGGTCGGCTTCCCGACCTACAGCCAGCTCGAAGAGGCGACGTTCGACATGGTCGTGGCCGGCCGGGTGCTTCCCGACGGCGACGTGGCGATCATGATGGTCGAGGCCGAGTCCACTCCTAGCACGCTCAAGTTGCTCGGTGACGCTTCGAGCGGCGCAGTGGCACCAACAGAGGACGTCGTCGCCGAGGGCCTCGAGGCCGCCAAGCCGTTCATCAAGGTCCTTTGCGAGGCCCAGCTCAGGGTCGCCACCGCGGCGGCGAAGGAGACCGGTGCGTACCCGACGTTCGCTGACTACAGCGCGGAGGTCTACGACGCGCTCGCGGCCGACGCGACGGCCGACCTGGCTGCCGCGCTGACCATCGCCGGCAAGCAGGAGCGCGGCACGGAGACCGACCGGATTCAGGCGGCCGTGACCGAGCGCCTCGCCGAGAAGTTCGATGGCAGGGAAGGCGAGATCGCTGCCGCGTTCAGGTCACTGACCAAGAAGCTGGTCAGGGAGCGCATCATCGCCGAGGGCAAGCGAATCGACGGACGCGGGCTGGCCGACATCAGGCAGCTATCGGCCGAGGCTGGCGTGCTGCCTCGAGTCCACGGTTCGGCTCTGTTCGAACGCGGCGAGACCCAGGTGCTCGGCGTGACCACGCTCAACATGCTCCGTATGGAGCAGATGATCGACACGCTGAACCCCGAGCGCACCAAGCGCTACATGCACAACTACAACATGCCGCCTTACTCGACCGGCGAGACCGGCCGCGTTGGCTCGCCCAAACGGCGTGAGATCGGGCATGGCGCCCTCGCCGAGCGCGCACTGGTACCCGTGCTTCCCACGCGCGAGGAGTTCCCCTACGCGATCAGGCAGGTCTCGGAGGCCATCGGCAGCAATGGCTCGACCTCCATGGGCTCGGTCTGCGCTTCCACGATGTCGCTGCTCGACGCGGGTGTCCCGCTGAAGGACATGGTCGCCGGCATCGCGATGGGCCTGATTCACGAAGGCGGCACGTACGTCACCCTGACCGACATTCTTGGTGCGGAAGACGCGTTCGGTGACATGGACTTCAAGGTCGCGGGCACCAAGGACGTGATCACCGCCCTCCAGCTCGACACCAAGCTTGACGGCATCCCTGCCTCTGTCCTTGCCGCCGCGCTCAAGCAGGCGCGCGATGCCCGCCTGACGATCCTCGGCGTGATGGGCGAGGCGATCGACGCTCCTGGCGATATGAGCGACAACGCACCGAGGATTATCACGGTCAAGGTGCCGGTCGACAAGATCGGAGAGGTCATCGGCCCCAAGGGCAAGATGATCAACTCGATTCAGGAGGACACGGGCGCCGAGATCACGATCGAGGACGACGGCACCATCTACATCGGCGCCACCAACGGCACCTCGGCGGAGGCCGCGCGGACCGCGATCAATTCGATCGCCAACCCGCACGTTCCCGAGGTCGGCGAGCGGTTCCTCGGCACCGTGGTGAAGACGACGCCGTTCGGCGCGTTCGTCTCGCTGCTGCCAGGCAAGGACGGCCTGCTGCACATCACCCAGATCAGGAAGCTGCACGGTGGCGCCAGGATCGAGAACGTGGACGATGTCATGAAGGTCGGTGACAAGATCCAGGTCGAGATCCGCGACGTTGACGAGAAGGGCAAGCTCTCGCTCGTGCCAGTCGAGGTACTCGAGCGCGAGGCTGCGGGCGAGGATCTGGGTGGCGGCCGTGACGACAGCCGTGGCGACCGCGGAGATCGCGGCGACCGCGATCGCAGGGACCGTGGCGACCGTGACCGGTCCCGCAGCCGGAGCGACCGGGGCAGCGGCGGCGATCACTACCGCACCAGGCACCGCGACCGCGAGTCCGGCAACTCATGACCGAACTTGAACCTGGCGGCGACACAACCGTGCGCCGCACGGTGCTGCCTGGCGGGCTTCGGGTGATCACCGAATCACTGCCGGCCGTACGGTCGGCATCCTTCGGTATCTGGGCTGGGGTGGGTTCTCGCGATGAGGACCCGCCCCACGCCGGGGCCACGCATTACCTTGAGCATTTGCTGTTCAAGGGGACGAAGCGACGGTCGGCGCTTGACATCTCGGCGTCCATTGACGCCGTCGGCGGTGAACTGAACGCGTTTACGGCCAAGGAGTACACGTGCTACTACGCCCGTGTGCTCGACGACGACCTGCCGCTGGCCATCGACGTTCTTTGCGACATGGTGACAGGCTCCGTGCTCGATCCGAGCGAGATCGCGGCCGAGCGCGCGGTGATACTCGAAGAGATCGCCATGACCGAGGACGACTCGTCGGACGCGGCGCACGAGGCCTTTAGCTGGCAGTTGTTCGGCGATACGCCGCTTGGCCGCCCGATCCTCGGTACCGTCGACTCGATCGAGTCGATCACCCGCGAGCAGATCGCCGAGCACTATGCCGCCAGGTACACGCCTGACAACCTGGTCGTCGCGGCTGCCGGCCGGCTGGATCACGAGCGGGTTGTCGAGATTACCGAGCAGGCCTTCGGCGCGGCGCTCGACAGGGCAGCCGATCCGGTGCCGGCACGGCTGCCAGGCCCGGCCGGGCCAGAAGTGGGCACGGGCACGGGCGTCAGGTTGATCTCGCGTCCGATCGAGCAGGCGAACCTGGTTCTTGGCTGCGCCGGACTTTCGCGCACAGATGAGCGCAGGTTCGCGCTCGGGGTGCTGAACGCCGCCCTTGGCGGCGGAATGTCGTCGCGGCTCTTTCAGGAGATCAGGGAGAAACGCGGCCTTGCCTACTCGGTCTACAGCTTCAACTCTCAGCACGCCGACATCGGGATGTGGGGGATCTACGCGGGCTGCCTGCCTGCCAAGGCCGACGAGGTACTGGCTATCTGCACCGAGGAAATCGCCAAGGTGTGTGACGAGGGCCTGACCTCAGAGGAACTTGACCGCGGCAAGGGCCAGCTTCGCGGGTCGATCGTCCTTGGCCTGGAAGATCCGGCGTCCAGGATGACCAGGCTCGGCAAGTCCGAGCTTGTCTACCCGAATCTTGAGCAGGTTGATGAGATACTCGCCCGCATCGAAGGCGTGACGCTAGACGATGTGAGGGACGTGGCGAAGGCGATCCTGACCCGACCCAAGGCGCTGGCGGTCGTAGGACCTTATGACGACACTGACTCGTTCGCGCAGATCGTCGGCGGCTGACCGGCTAGGCTGCCTGGCGGAGGAGCGATGATCAAGGTCGGAGTGCTTGGCGCACGGGGGCGGATGGGTTCGCTCGTCGGCCAGACCGTCAGGTCAGCCGGTGACCTCGAGCTGGTGGCCGAGGTTGATCTCGGCGACTCGCTCGATTCGCTGCTGGCTGCCGACGTGGTCGTTGACTTCACTAGTCCGGCGGCGGTGATGGATAACCTGGGCTGGTGCCTGCGGCACGGGAAGAACGTCGTCGTCGGCACCTCGGGTTTCGGCACCGGGCGGCTCGAGCAGGTCGGGGAGCTGCTGGCCCAGGCCGCGGACGTGCCGAAGGTTCTCGTGGTGCCCAACTTCTCTGTCGGTGCTGTGCTGATGATGAAGTTCGCCGAACAGGCCGCACGGTTCTTCGAGTCGGCCGAGATCATCGAACTGCATCACGCGGGCAAGGTCGACGCTCCCTCTGGTACTGCCGCAAGGACGGCCGGGATGATCCAGGCGGCCAGGTCCGCCGCGGGCCTGGGTCCTGGTCCCGACGCGACAACGACCCAGTCGCCAGGTGCGCGCGGCGCGGTCATCGACGAGGTGCACGTGCATTCGGTACGGCTGGCTGGCCTCGTGGCCCACCAGGAAGTTCTGTTCGGCGGCTCAGGCGAGACGCTCACGATCAGGCACGACTCGCTGGACCGTGCCTCGTTCATGCCAGGAGTCCTTCGCGCCATCCGCGGGATCTCCTCCCTGCCGCCCGGTCTGACCGTCGGGCTCGAGTCGCTGCTCGGCCTGGAATCCTGATTGCCGCTGTCGGTAACGGGTAGGCGCTTACCAGCGCTTTCTCTGATACGGGGGCTTGGGAGGCTGGCGGCATGCGAGTAATTCTCAATGTGATCTGGCTCGTGCTCTGCGGGTTCTGGCTGGCGATCCTGTACGCGCTGGCCGGCCTGATAGCGTTCGTCCTGATCATCACGATCCCGTTCGGCGTTGCCGCGTTCCGGATCTCCAACTACGTACTCTGGCCTTTCGGCAGGACGATCGCGCCCAAAGAGAGTGCCGGGATCGGCTCGATGATCGGGAACATCATCTGGATCATTCTCTTCGGGTGGTGGCTGGCCGTCGGGCATCTGGTGACCGGTATAGCACTCTGCATCACGATTATTGGGATTCCCCTCGGTCTGGCGAACTTCAAGCTGATCCCGATCTCTTTGCTGCCACTCGGCGTGCGCATAGTCCCCTCGGACCAGGCCAGCACCTACGCCTTCTAGAGCGGCCCGGTGTCAGGCCCCACCTCGCGCCAGGTCCCTCGCCTCGCTGCCGCGCCGCACAGCCCGGCCAGCAGCATCAAGTAGCCAGCGATGCTGTATGTCCGGCCCCGGCTACAACAACGAAGTCCCCGCGATGTCACCCGCACAGCATCAAGTGGCCATCGTTGTCACCGGATCCGCCCCGCCGGCAGCAACGCGGGGCCACCGATGCTGCTCGCCACCGATGCTGCTCGCCCCGATGCTGCTCGCCCCGGCGCGGAGGCCCCGCCCCGGCGCGGAGGACAGGTTCCAGCCCGCGCCGGAGAGTTGCCGCGTCCTGAAGGCTTGACCGGCCTACCACGTTCGCCGCAAGTAACCCTGACCCTCACGTAGTGCCGGCGTAGGGCCTGTGCGGGCGAATCAGGCGGCATCTCGGGGCTAGCGGTCGGTTAGGGAGCCTAGCTGGCCGACTGAGGTTACCCAGATGACGGCTTCGCCTGCCTCGTCTGAGCCAGCGAGGTCGACAGAAGCGGAAAATCCCCAGTCGTGATCGCCGTCCGGGTCGTCGAAGATCTGCCTGACCAGCCACTGGTCGGGGTCGCTGTCGTCAATGATCAGCATGGCCGGGCCGCGGGCGTTTGGTCCCGTGCTGATCTCGTCGTGCTCGTCAAAGTAAGGCTCGATCGCGTCGGCCCAGGCGTCGGCGTCCCAGCCGGCTTCCTCATCGAGTTCGCCGAGATCGTCCCAGCGGCGCAGGGCAGCGAGTTCCACCCGCCTGAACATGGCGTTGCGCACGAGCACGCGGAACGCACGGAGATTGCCGGTCACGGCGGGAGGACGCTCGTCGAGTTGCGCGGACTGGCCGGCCGGGAGAGCGTCGGGGTTGGCAAGGCGCTCCCACTCGTCTAGCAGGCTGGAGTCGACCTGCCTGACCATCTCGCCCAGCCATTCGATGAGATCGACAAGCTCCTCGGTCTTGGCTTCATCGGGCACGGTCTGCCTGACGGCCTTGTAAGCGTCGGCAAGGTACCGCAGCAGCATGCCTTCCGACCTTGCCAGGCCCAGCCAGCTCACGTACTCGGTGAACGTCATCGCCCGTTCGTACATGTCCCTGACGACGGACTTGGGGCGGACCTCGTAGTCGAGTACCCACGGGTGGCCGCGGGCATAGATCGCGTAAGCGGCTTCGAGCAGTTCGGCCTGAGGCTGCGCATATGAGACCGATTCGAGCAGGTCGATCCTGGTCTCGTAGTCGATACCCTCGGCTTTCATCTCTGCGACGGCTTCGCCCTTGGCCTTGAACAGTTGCGCGGCGAGCACCGGCCTCGGGTTTTCCAGCGTCGCCTCGATAACGGAAAGCACGTCAAGGGGGTAGTCAGGTGAGGTGACGTCGAGCAGTTCGATCGCAGCGAGGGCCAGCGGGGAAAGGGCCTGGTTGAGGGCGAAGTCCTCCTGCAGGTCCACGGTCAGCCGGACCAGGCGACCCTGGTCGTCGGCCTCTTCCAATCGCTCGACCACGCCGCCGGCGAGCAGCGCACGGTAGATCTGTATCGCCCGGTGGATGTGCCTGCGCTGGGCCGCCCGGTCTTCGTGATTGTCGCGCAGGAGGTGGCGCATCGACTCGAACGCGTCGCCTGGGCGGCTTATTACGTTGAGCAGCATGGCGTGGGTCACGCTGAAGCTGGACCTGAGCGGCTCGGGATCGGCCGCCACGAGGCGGTCAAAGGTAGGCTGCCCCCAGGAAACCATTCCTGGCGGTGGTTTTTTGCGGATGAATTTTCGTCTTTTCTTAGGGTCGTCCCCGATCTTTGCTAGCGCTTTCTCGTTGGCGATGACGTGTTCTGGTGCCTGCACGACGACGGTGCCAGTGTCGTCGAATCCGGCCCGGCCCGCACGCCCGGCGATCTGATGGAACTCGCGCGCCTGAAGCAGTCGCGTGACGTTGCCGTCGTATTTGCTCAGTGAGGTGAAAAGGACGGTGCGTATCGGGACGTTAATGCCGACGCCGAGGGTGTCCGTGCCGCAGATAACCTTCAGGAGCCCGGCTTGGGCCAGCGTTTCCACGAGCCGGCGGTAACGGGGGAGCATGCCCGCGTGGTGAACGCCGATACCATGCCTGACCAGGCGGGACAGGGTCTTGCCGAAGCCGGCGGTGAAACGGAACTTGCCGATCATCGCGGCGATGGAGTCCTTTTCCTCCCTGGTGCACACGTTAATGCTCATCAGGGCCTGTGCCTGATCGATGGCCGCGGCCTGAGTGAAATGGACAATGTAGATGGGGGCCTGATGGGTGACGAGTAGTTCTTCTATGGTTTCGTGCAAGGGCTCGACAACGTAACGGAAGATTAGCGGTACTGGGCGTTCGGCGGATGTCACGACCGCAGTCGGGCGGCCGGTGCGCGTGGTAAGGTCCTGCTCGAATTTGGTTACGTCGCCAAGAGTCGCGGACATCAGCAGGAATTGCGCGTGAGGGAGTTCGATCAGCGGTACTTGCCAGGCCCAGCCACGATCCGGGTCCGCGTAATAGTGGAATTCGTCCATGATCACCATGCCGATGTCGGTGTCGGCGCCGTCACGGAGCGCGATGTTCGCCAGCACCTCGGCGGTGCAGCAGATGATCATGGCCTCGGAGTTGACACTGCCGTCGCCGGTCATCATCCCGACGTTGGCCGGGCCGAAGATGTCGCAGAGGGCAAAGAACTTCTCAGAAACCAGGGCCTTGATCGGGGCAGTGTAGAAGCTGCGCTCGTCGGCAGCGAGGGCGGCGAAGTGAGCGGCGGTCGCGACCAGGCTCTTGCCAGAGCCTGTTGGGGTCGACAAGATCACGTTCGCGCCTGAAACCAGCTCGATCAGGGCGTCGTCCTGGTGCGGGTACAGGGCAAGCCCCTGCTCCGCTGCCCATTGCGAGAACACCCCGTACAAGGTGTCCGGGTCGGCGGATTCTGGCACCAGCTCGGTTAGCGTCATGACGTACTCCATGGTGCCAGCTCTGCGATGGTGCTCGTGCGCCCCCGTTCGCGCGGCCGGCGGCGGCTGTCGGCGGGGCGCGCTAGGTTGGGCTTATGTGCCGTAGCATCAAGACATTGCGCGAACCTTACGCCGAGCAGGTCACCGAGTCTGACGTGCGGGCCGCCGCGTTGCAATACGTACGCAAGATCAGCGGGTTCCGTGCGCCGGCCGCTCACAATGCCGAAGCGTTTAACAGTGCTGTCGACACCATTGCCCGTGCGACCGCCGAGTTGCTTGACCAACTTGAGGTGCGGGGCGGTCAGGCTCGCGCCGCGAGCTGAGCGCCCGCTCGGCTCGTCTGACAGATTCCGCAGGTCAGGCGGTCTCGGTCTGGCTGGCGGCGGTGAGGCCGAGTTCTTCGACCGAAGTCTCCCGCATCTTGAACTTCTGCACTTTGCCGGTGACCGTCATCGGGAAGTCGGCCGAGAACCTGACATAGCGCGGCACCTTGAAATGCGCGATCTTGCCCCGGCAGTACTCCTTGACCTCGTCCTCTGTCAGCTCAGCGCCGGGGCGCAGCTTGATCCAGGCGCAGAGTTCTTCACCGTACTTCAGGTCGGGAACGCCGACGACTTGCACGTCCTCGATGGCCGGGTGGGCGTAGAGGAACTCCTCGACCTCGCGCGGATAGACGTTCTCTCCGCCCCTGATCACCATGTCCTTGATCCGGCCGACAATGTTCAGGTATCCGGCCTGGTCCATGACAGCGAGGTCGCCTGTATGCATCCAGCGGGCCGCGTCGATCGCCTCCGCGGTCTTGTCCGGCTCGTCCCAGTAGCCGAGCATCACCGAGTAACCCCTGGTGCAGAGCTCGCCAGGGGCCTCGCGTGGCAGCACCAGGCCAGTGTCAGGATCGATGACCTTCACTTCCACATGCGGATGAACCCTCCCCACGGTCGACACCCTTCTCTCCATGTCGTCGTCGGCGGTGGTCTGCGTAGATACCGGCGAGGTCTCCGTCATGCCGTAGCAGATCGTGACCTCACTCATGTGCATCTCGCTGACCACGCGCTTCATTACCTCAACCGGGCAGGGTGACCCCGCCATGATGCCGGTGCGCAACGTGGACAGGTCGTATCCGGCGAAGTCGGGCAGCGCGAGTTCCGCGATGAACATCGTCGGCACGCCGTAGAGCGAGGTGCAGCGCTCGGCCTGGACCGTGGCCAGGGTCTGTGCCGGGTCGAAGCCAGGAGCCGGGATCACGATGCAGGCGCCATGCGTGGTGCAGGCCAGGTTGCCGAGCACCATCCCGAAGCAGTGATAGAACGGCACGGGAATGCAGACCCGGTCTTGCTCGGTGTATCCGCAGCCTTCGGCGATGAAGAAGCCGTTGTTAAGGATGTTATGGTGCGAGAGCGTCGCGCCCTTCGGGAAGCCGGTCGTGCCGCTCGTGTACTGGATGTTGATCGGATCGTCGAAAGACAAGTCGGCCTCGCGCTCCGCGAGCGCCTCGGCCGCTCCGTCGACCCGGCCTGCCTCGAACAACGCTTCCCACTCCGGCGATCCGAGGTAGATCACGCTCGCTAGCCCAGGCAGGTCAGGGCGCACCTCATCGATCATCGCGCGGTAATTGCTGGTCTTAAAGCTTTCCGCGCTGATCAGCCACAAAACACCCGACTGACGCAGCGCGTAAGAGACCTCGTGACTGCGATAGGCGGGGTTGATGTTGACCAGGATGAGGCCGGCCTTGGCCGTCGCGTACTGCAATTGCACCCATTCGGCGCAGTTTGGCGCCCAGATGCCGATACGGTCGCCAGCGGCCAGCCCGGCCGCGATCAGGCCGGCGGCCAGTTCGTCGGTGTCCGCGTCGAATTCCGCGTAGGTCCAGCGCCGTCCCGTGGGCGCGTCAACGAGCACTTCAGCGTCCGGGTACCGCGCGGCAACGCGCCTGAAGTTGGCCCCGATGGTCTCGCCGAGCAGCGGGATGCTTGAAGTGCCGTGGCCGTATGACAGGGTTGACATGACCCCGTTCCCTTCCCCTAGGCGGCTCGTCGCGGTTCACCATCAATCGTGCCGGGTTTAGGTCCCGGTTCCAAGTTTGGCGTCTGCTGCCTTGCGCGAAGTATGTCATTGTCAGTGGAAGGGAATAGTCTGGTCAACGCAGGATTCAATCCGACTTGACCTGAAGAGCGGCACGTGGGCCTCTGGGTGATCTGGCTGATCGCCGCCGTCGTGCTCGGCATCGCCGAGCTGATGACGGGGACGCTTGCTATTGCGCTAGTAGCGCTTGGTGCGCTGGCTGCCGCCCTCTGCAGCGCGCTCGGTGCCGACGTGGGGATCCAGCTTGCCGCTTTCGTGGCGGTTTCTGTCGCCGGACTCGCGCTGATCAGGCCCGTCGCCATGCGGCGACTGCGGCGTCGGCCTGCGCTGCGCACCGGCACGGCCGCGCTCATCGGCCAGACCGCCTACGTGCTCGCTGACGTGAGCCCGCATGGCGGCCGGATCAAGATCGGCGGCGAGGAGTGGTCGGCGCGGCCCTACGACGAGGTCTCCGTCATTCCTACCGGGTCAACGGTTGATGTCCTGCTGATCAAGGGCGCGACTGCCCTGGTCCATCCAAGGGAGTAAAGATGTCCCCGACCGCGGTAGCGATTCTCGTGGTGGTTGTGATCGCCATCATTTTGTTCATCATCTTCCTGTCCAGGTCCATCTGGCTGATTCCGCCTGCCAGGGCAAGGAACATCGAGCGCCTCGGCCAGTTCCACAAGACCCTCGAGCCAGGACTGCACTTCGTGCTCCCCGTCATCGACAAGGTCAAGGACATCATCGACCTGCGTGAGCAGGTCGTCTCGTTCACCGGTCAGCGGGTGATCACCGAGGACAACGTCGTCGTCGCCATCGATACGGTCCTGTTCTTCCAGGTCACCGACGCCCGCGCGGCCGATTACGAGATCGTCAACTACATCCAGGCGATCGAGCAGCTCTCGGCGACCATGCTGCGCAGCGTCATCGGCAGCATGGACCTCGAGCAGACGCTGACCTCGCGCGACAAGATCAATACGCTCCTTCGCGGCGTGCTTGACGAAGCCTCAGGCAAATGGGGTACCAGGGTCACCAGGGTCGAGATCCGTTCCATCGATCCGCCCCAGACGATCAAGGACGCGATGGAGAAGCAACTCAAGGCGGAGCGCGAGAAGCGCGCCGCGATCCTGCAGGCGGAAGGGCAGCAGCAGGCACAGGTGCTTACGGCCGAGGGCGACAGGAAGGCCTCGGTGCTGCGTGCTGACGGCGAGAAGCAGGCGGCGATCCTACGGGCAGAAGGCCAGGCCCAGGCGATCGCGACCGTCTTTCAGTCCATTCACGAGGGCGATCCCGATCCGAAGCTGCTCGCCTACCAGTACCTGCAGACGCTGCCGCAACTCGCTCAGGGCCAGGGCAACACGGTCTGGATGATCCCGAGCGAGCTGTCAGGCGCGCTGCGCATGCTCAGCTCCGCCTTCGGCGGCGGTGCCGGCGACGAAACGCCCCAGCCAGAACCGCTCCCTGTCCGCGTTGCCCCCAAGAACGGACAGCCGCAGGTACCGCAGGTGCCGCAGCCGCCCGCCATCGGCCGCACGGTGCCAAGGCCCGACTCCGACGGCTGACGCGGCAAGACGAATTTGACGGTCAAGCAGCATCAACGAGCCAACGTAGCTGTTGACCCGGCTCCTGCTACCGCATCACAGTCCCAACGATGTCACCACGACAGCATTAACTAGCCACCGTTGTCGTCGAACCCGCCCGGCCAACAGCAACGACGGGTCAACGATGCTGCCAGCTTGGCGATGTGCCTCTGATGATCGAAAAGTTCGACTAGCTAGGCGCCGGGCAAGGCACGGGGACCCGTGGGGTGGGGCGGGGCGTTGGGTCAGAGCCTGATGGCGAGGCCGGCGGTGAGCAGGGCGCCGAAGGCGAGTTGCAGCCTCCCGGTCTGACCGAGCACGGCGATGAGCGCTTGTCCCATGGCGCCGCTGAGCACTTCCCTGACCGGGATGATCGCCAGCGGCAGCACAGCCAGCGTCAGCAGCGTGAACGGCGCCGTCGGCGCTATCACAGCGGCGACCGCGAAGGGCACGGCCGCGCAAC
>DATJLT010000010.1:0-2309 GCA_035509195.1 Streptosporangiaceae bacterium
AGGCGGCGTCGGCATCGGCGGCGTACTCGAGCCGCCGAACGCAGTGCCCGTGGTGATCGAGGACGACGCGTTCATCGGATCGCGCTGCATGGTCGTTGACGGCAGCCGGGTCAGGGCGGGCGCGGTACTCGGAGCCGGCACGATACTCACCTCCTCGACCCATGTCATCGACGTGCAGACCGGCGAGGAGCTGCCGCCAGGCGAGGTCCCGGCCTGGTCGGTGTGCGTCGGCGGCACCCGGATGCGGAAGTTCGACGGCGGCGAGTTCGGCATGCCGTGCGTTCTCGTGCTCAAGCGCCTCGCCGAGGGGAGCGCGCACGACAAGGCGGCCCTGAACGACATTCTCCGTGATCACGGCGTCAGTTCTTAGCGACCTGCCGCCGGGGGCGGCCGGGACGCGGCGGTGCGTTGGCTGATCATCGGTAACCTGCCGCTACCTTATGGGCCATGAGCTTGTATTCCGAGCCACGCCGCCGGTTGCGTCGGCAGGGTCCCGCCACTCTGCGCGGGAAGCACATCCCCAAGACCACAACCGACCAGCGGCTGCTCGACTGGCGCGGGCCAAGCGACTGGGTGCATACCGATCCGTGGCGGGTGCTCAGGATCCAGGCCGAGTTTGTCGAGGGCTTCGGGCTACTTGCCGAGCTAGGGCAGGCGGTCTCAGTGTTCGGATCTGCGCGTACCAGGCCGGGTACCGCCGAGTACGAGACCGCGGAGAAGATCGGGTCCGGGCTCGCGAGCGCCGGCTACGCAGTCATCACCGGCGGAGGCCCGGGCATCATGGAAGCCGCGAACAAGGGCGCGGCCAGCGCGGGCGGCGTCTCCGTCGGGCTTGGCATCGAATTGCCGCTAGAGCAGGGCCTTAATGAGTACGTCGAGATCGGCCTTGAGTTCCGGTACTTCTTCGTGCGCAAGACCGTCTTCGTCAAGTACTCGCAGGCCTTCGTTGTGCTGCCGGGTGGCTTCGGCACGCTCGACGAGCTATTCGAGGCCGTGACGCTCGTCCAGACCGGCAAGATCACCAGGTTCCCGATCGTGCTCGTCGGCAGCGAGTACTGGAAGGGCCTGCGCGCGTGGATCCACGACACCATGCTCCCGGCTGGCAAGGTCTCGCCAGCTGATCCTGGCCTCATTCAGGTGGCCGACGACCCTGCCGACGTAGTCCGGATCATCGTCGAGGCCCACAGCTTGAATTCTGGCCAGCGGAATTTCACCGACATGACCTGACTGCGGGCGCAGCGACGGTGAGGCGCCAGCATGCCCGCATCCGTGGCACGATTGCGATGTGTCCGTTGTCATCGTGCTCGCCGCCGCCGTGATACTCGGCGGCATCGTCGTGGTCGCGATGGGGCGGGGCGGAGAGCTCAGCCGCGAACAGCCTGAGTTGCCTGCTCGCTCGGACTTCCGAACCTGGTCCGACGTCGCCAGCTACCGGCCGCCCCCCGCGTTGCTCGGCTACCAGGTCGCAGCCACCGAGCATGCGCTGTCACTCATCGCGAGGACCATCGCGGAGCGGGACGCCGAGATCGACTGGTTGCGCAATCGGCTGGCTGCGGTGATCAGGCCAGAGTCCGGGCTGGTCGAACAGGGCGGCGAGCTAGCAACCCTGAGTGCAAGCGCCGGGACCGATGCTGATCCGGGCGGCGGCGCGCCAGGATACGAGGCCGAGCTGGCCGGCGACAACGAGCAGGGCGGGAACGGGCGAGCGCGGCCCAGTCTCTCGCTCGGGCCGCGGCCAGGCGAGGGCGAATGACGGCAGGCCTTCCCGTCGCGGGCCCTGACGGGCTGCTGCGCTGTCCGTGGAGCTTGAGCGCCCCCGAATACCTCGGCTATCACGACGAGGAGTGGGGATGGCCCGTCAGGGACGACCAGGGGATGTTCGAGCGGCTGTGCCTGGAAGCCTTCCAGTCCGGGCTGTCCTGGCTCACGATCTTGCGCAAGCGGGATAACTTCAGGGCGGCCTTCAGGGGTTTTGACATCGAGGCGGTCGCCAGCTTCGGTCCGGATGACATCGCGCGCCTGCTGGCTGATCCGGGCATCGTCAGGAATCGGGCCAAGGTCGAGGCGGCCATTGCCAACGCCAGGGCCGCGCTCCGGTTGCCGGACGGCCTGGCGAGCCTTGTCTGGCAGTATGCGGGCGATCAGGTGCCGGCACCGGTCAGCCTCAGCGACGTGCCTGCGGTGACGAGCGAATCCAAGGCCCTGGCCAAGGACCTGCGCAGCCAGGGATTCAAATTCACAGGACCGGTCACCGCGTACGCCACGATGCAGGCCTGCGGCGTGGTCAACGATCACCTGGCGGGCTGCGT
>DATJLT010000011.1:0-6451 GCA_035509195.1 Streptosporangiaceae bacterium
GCCAAGTCGACGACCGCGGAACGGTGCCCTATGGTCGCCATCATGCCTTTGTCCTTGTAGCGGAACGACTGCGCGGGCTTGCCTGCTTCGATGCGCCTGATCTGGTCGGCGGCATGGCGGCCCTGCTGGATAGCAGGCGCGGAGAGCTGAGGCAGCGGCGCGTCCTCGATCAGGCCGATGTCGCCGACGGCGAAGACCCGGTCGTGGCCGGTTACCCGCAGGTCCTTGCCGGTGAGCACGCGCCCGCCCTTGCCAGTAGGCAGGCCGAGCTTGCCGACCCAGTCGGGGCCTGAGATGCCCGCGGCCCAGATCGTGATGTCGCTGGCCAGCTCGGACCCGTCGTCGAGTACCACGCGGTCCTTCTCGACCCGGTCGATCTTGGTGCTGGTCCGCACGTCAACGCCCCGGTTGACGAGCTGCCGCTTCGCGTACTCGCGCAGGTGCTTGCTGAACGGGGCGAGGAGTTCTGGTCCGAGCTCGATCAGCGTGACGCAGATCTGCTCGGGGTTGATCAGCGGAAAGGACGCGGGCAGGGCTATGTTTCTCAGCTCGGCCAGCGTTCCTGCCATCTCCACTCCTGTCGCGCCGCCGCCGACGATCGTGATGCCGAGCTGGCTGCCCCGGCCAGGCAGGCTCCGCTTCTCTAGCTCGTCCATCAGCCTGTTGCGCAAGATGATCGCGTCCGGCCTGGTGTAGAGGCTGAAGCTGTAATCGCCCGCGCCCCGCACGCCGAAGAACGCGGCGGTAACGCCGACGGAGAGCACGAGGTAGTCGTAGCCGAGCGTGCCGCCGTCCGCCAGGCGCACCAGCCTGGCCTCTGTGTCGATGCTGGTGACCTCGCCAAGGCGGAACATCGTGCGGGTCTTGTGCGCCGCCGTCCAGTTTGGGTAGGCGACGTCGGCAGAGGTCAGCCCGGCGGTGGCGACCTGGTAGAGCAACGGCTGGAACGTGCTGTACGGGTGCTTGTCAACCAGCGTGACGTCCAGGCCGGACCTGGCCAGCCGGTCGAGGGCGGTAAGGCCGGCGAAGCCGGCGCCGACGATGACTACGCGCGCTCTGGAGGCCATGGCAGGAGATCTACCCAGCCATCTCCTTAACTTGCTCGATCAGAGCGACCCGCTCTTCGTGAGTCTTCGCGATCGGCTGGACGTTGAGTGTCGTCACGCCAGATTCGCGGTAGGCCTCGATCCGCTCCGCCACCTTGGACTTGGCGCCGATCAGCGAAATGCCCTCGAGCAGGGATCTAGGAACGAGCGCCGCGGCCTCGTCCTTGCGGCCGTCGAGGTAGGCATCCTGGATCGCGATCGCCTCGTCTGGGTAGCCGTAATCGGAGGCCAGCTTGGTGTAGAAGTTCTGGCCGCGTGCGCCCATGCCGCCAATGTAAAGGGCCATGACGGGGCGGCCGAAGTCGACGTAGTCATCGACGTCATCGCCGATCGCGAGCGTCGCCTGCGCGATCACTTCGAGCTTGCCCAGCTCTTGATCGCGTTTGGCAAGGCCCTTGTCTACCGACGCTCCCCAGATGTCCCTGGCCTTTTCCGGGAAGTAGAAGATCGGCTGCCAGCCTTCCGCGAGCTGAGCGGCCATCTCGGTGTTCTTCGGGCCGACCGCGGCGACGAAGATCGGAATCCGGTCGCGTACCGGATGGTTGATGATCTTCAGCGGCTTGCCCAGGCCGGTGCCCTGGCCAGGGGCGAGCGGTATCTGGTAGTGCTTGCCCTCGTAAACAAGGCGCTCGCGCTTCCAGACCTTGCGGCAGATCTCGATGGTCTCGCGGGTGCGGCCGACAGGCGCGTCGTAGGGCACGCCGTGCCACCCCTCGATGACCTGCGGGCCCGACACGCCGATGCCGAGGTTGAACCGGCCGTCAGAGACGTAGTCGAGCCCCGCCGCCGTCATCGCGACCAGCGTCGGGGTCCTGGTGTAGAGCTGCATGATTCCCGAGGCGAGCTGGAGGCGCTCGGTCTTGGCGGCGACGTAGCCGAGGAGGCTGACGGCGTCGTAGCTGTACGCCTCGGGGACGAACACGATGTCGAGTCCGGCCTTTTCGTAGTCGGCGAGCTCTTCCACGGTCTCGGCGAATCCGCCAGAGTAGTTCAGCGACATCCCGACGCGCATCTCGCGGCCCCTTTTCTAGTTACCGGTGAGTATCTTAACGGCCCGCAGGGCGAGCTGATAAGACGCGAAGCCGAAGCCCGCGATGGTGCCGTCGGCAACACTGGCCACGACGGAGGTATGCCGGAATTCCTCGCGGGCGGCAGGATTGGACAGATGGACCTCGACCACCGGGGCGGTCCGCATCGCCAGAGCGTCGTGCAGTGCGTATGAGTAGTGCGTGAACGCGGCGGCGTTCAGTACGACGGGGATTTTCCTGTCGACGGCCTCGTGAATCCAGCCGACAAGCTCGGCCTCGTCGTTGGTCTGCCTGAAGTCCGGCTCAAGGCCAAGTTCCGCCGCCGTTGCCGCGCAGGCTTCTTCGAGGTCAGCGAGCGTCGCCGTGCCGTAAATGTCGGGCTCGCGGGTGCCGAGCCTGCGAAGATTGGGCCCGTTAAGCACCAGCACGGTTCGCATGTACTCATGCCTCCAGGTAGGCCTGCTCGAGCAGCCCCTCATCAGGGTCATCGAGCATGCCAGGCTCAGCCAGTCCATCGAGCACCACGAGCCGGAGCCGGCTCCTCCTGACCTTCTTGTCGACGGACATGGCGTCACGGAGTTCCGTCCACGACGCGCCGCCTTCGTACCTGACGGGAAGGCCGACGGCCGAGAGAATCGCCCCGTGCCTTTTGGCTGTCCCCTCGTCGAGACGGCCGGAGCGGCGGCTGACGGCCGAGGCGAACATCATGCCGATCGCGACCGCCTCGCCATGCGGTAGCCGGTACTTTTCCGCGCGCTCGATCGCGTGGCCGAGAGTGTGACCGTAGTTGAGAATCTCGCGGCGGCCTGACTCCGTTTCCTTGAGGTCGGCGGCCACGACGCCTGCCTTCATCTCGATCGAGCGGACGACGAGTTCGCGTTCGTGCCTGCCGCCTGGGGTCGCTGCCCCTGCCGGGTCCTGCTCGATGAGGTCAAGTATCGCCGGGTCGGCGATGAAGCCCGCCTTGATGACCTCGGCGAGGCCGCTGACGTACTCACGGCGCGGCAGGGTCCTCAGCGTGCTGAGATCGGCGAGGACGCCTGCGGGGGGATGGAAGGCGCCGACGAGGTTCTTGCCCGCCGGGATGTTGATCGCGGTCTTGCCTCCTACGGCGGCGTCGACCATGCCAAGGAGCGTGGTCGGTACCAGGACAACGGGCACTCCGCGCAGCCAGGTGGCCGCGACGAAGCCGGCCAGGTCGGTGACCGCGCCGCCGCCTACGGCGACGATCGCATCGGATCTCGAGATCCTCGCGGCGGCTAGAGCAGACCAGAGGCCGGCGGCTACCGCGATGTCCTTGGCCGCCTCGCCTGGCGGCACGCGTTCCGCGCGAACCTGGTGCCCGGCCGCTTCGAGCGCGCTGATGACGGGGCCGGCGTGATGGTCCAGGCCGTCCTGGCTGATCACGAGCACGGTCTTCCGCCCGCCGCAGCCGAGCAGGCCTGGCAGGCCGGCGGTGATGCCCGTGCCGACAAGGACGTCGTAGGGGTGCTCGCCGGCGACCGTGATCCTGGTCGCCGTCATGGCTGGTCTTTCAGTCGCCTGACGACCTCATCAGCGATCTCCTCAGGCGCCCTGCCGTCAGTCTGGACGATCATCCGCGCCAGGCGCTCATAGATCGGGAGGCGCGCGTCGAGCAGTGCCTTGAGCGTGGCGCGCGGGTTGGTGCCGATCAGCAGCGGACGGGCCTGTGACAGTCCAGTTCGTTTCGCGGCTTCGGCGAAGCCGGTTTCCAGGTATACGACCGGGCGGTCTTTGATGCTTTCCTGCGTTTCCTTGTCGAGCACGGCGCCGCCGCCGACAGCCAGGACGCCCTCGGCGCTGGTCAGCGCTTGCCTGACCGCCTCGCGTTCCAGGTCGCGGAACGCCTGCTCGCCGTCCTCTATGAAGATATCGCTGACCGGTTTCCCCGCTGTTTTCTCGATATCCGCGTCGGTGTCGGCAAAGCTGACGCCAAGCTGCCCGGCGACGAGCGCGCCGACCGTGGACTTGCCCGCGCCTGGCGGGCCGATGAGGATGAGGACTGGTCCTGTCATCTGATTGCCAATGCCTCCAGGTAGCCACGCAGGTTCCTGCGGACCTCGGCTACCGTATCGCCGCCGAACTTCTCCAGTGCGGCATCGGCGAGCACCAGGGCCGCCATCGCCTCGGCGACGACTCCGGCAGCGGGCACCGCGGTCACGTCACTGCGCTGGTTGATGGCCTTCGCGGGTTCCATGGTCCTGACGTCGATGGTCGCGAGCGCCCGAGGAACCGTGGAGATCGGCTTCATCGCCGCGCGGACCCTGACCGGCTCGCCGGTGGTGATGCCGCCTTCCAGGCCCCCTGCGCGGTTGGTCGTTCTCCGCACGCCTTCCTGGCCGTTCTCGATCTCGTCGTGGGCCTGCGATCCGCGGCGTGCGGCGGTTTCGAAGCCGTCGCCGATCTCTACTCCCTTGATGGCGTGGATGCTCATCAAGGCGCCGGCCAGGCGGCCGTCCAGCTTCCTGTCCCAGTGAACGTGGCTGCCCAGACCGGGAGGCAGGCCGTGGACGACGACCTCGACGACGCCGCCGAGCGTGTCGCCCTCTCTCTTCGCCGTTTCAATCTCCTCGATCATCGCGGCGCTGGTCACCGGGTCAAGGCAGCGAACCTGATCGGCGTCGATGGCCTTGAGGTCATCGGGGCCAGGGATTGTCCCTGCCGGGGCCTTGACCGTGCCGAGGGCGACGACATGGCTGAGCACCTCGGCGCCGAGTGCCTGCCTGAGGAACCTTCTTGCCAGCTCGCCAAGGGCTACCCTGGCCGCGGTTTCCCTTGCGCTGGCTCGTTCCAGGATCGGGCGGGCATCGTCCTGGCCGTACTTCTGCATGCCCGCGAGATCGGCGTGACCTGGCCTCGGCCTGGTCAGCGGCTCGTTCCTGGCCTGGCCGGCCAGCTCTTCCTCGCTGACCGGGTCCGGTGACATGACCGTGGTCCACTTCGGCCACTCTGTGTTCCCCACCCTGATCGCCACAGGACCGCCGAGCGTGCGGCCGTGGCGCACTCCCCCGGTCAACTCGGCCTCGTCCTGCTCGAACTTCATCCGCGCGCCGCGCCCGTACCCCGCACGGCGGCGGGTCAGCGCCGCGGCGATGTCCTCTGTGGTCACCTCAACCCCGGCAGGCAGCCCTTCGCAGATAGCCACCAGCGCTCGTCCGTGCGACTCTCCGGCCGTCAGCCAGCGCAACATGGTGCCGATCTTTCCATAGTGGTGGCCGCTCCCCGTGCCTGGCCGTCACGCTGTTTCTTGCTCGGGCCCGCTGAGTTCTTGCTCGGGCTCGCTGAGCCAGATCTGCACGCCGCGCCTGAGACGGCCGCCGAGCCGGCTCATGACGCCCTCGATCACCTGACCACCCAGGCTGGCCGGGTCCGAGGTTCCCGCGCCCTCCGCCAGCGTCAGGACGATTCCCAGGTCGTGATCGTCGCCGCCCGGCTCAAGCTCGAACGAGGCAATGTCGAGGTGCCCTGCCAGCACAGACGCCACGATCTCGCGCACGTCGGGATCGGCGTCAGGCAACGGCGGCTCTGCCCCGGCCGCCAGCGCCAAGAGCCTGGCCCCCTCGACCGCGAACGGCACTGGCCCGGCCACGTCGATCACGACCGCCGAGTCCTCCGCGCACGCCGTTTCCCAGACCGCCCGCGCCCGCACGGGCACCGGCCGCGCATCGGCCTGCCAGCGCTTCAGCGCGTCCAGGCCAGTGAACGCCGGAATCGCACGGCGCCCGTCGATCCCGATCAGCGTCGGCATCGCCATGTCGCTGGCCTTCTCGCCCAGCACGGCCTCGCCAGCCTGGTCGTCTCGCACTGCCACGACGGGGACGAGCAGCCTGCTCCCCGCTAGCTCCTCAAGCGCAGCATGCTCACTCGCTCGCCCCGCCGCGAAGCCTGCCAGTGCAGCGGCAACCGCAGGGCTAGCCGAGCCGTCATCGTCACGAAATGACGGGTCACCAGCGCTGATTCCAAGCACACGGCAACTGTAAGCGATCCCGTCCGCCCCCAAGGCAGCCCCCGCCGGCCCAGGCACTTGCACCACATCCGTAGCCCGCGCCCCACCGGCCTCGCAGGTGACACGAGGACTCCGCGCTGAGCCGCTCCACGCCCGCCCGCCCGCTCCCGCCCTCCCCGCCCGACCCCGGCCGGCCCCGCCCGGCCACCCACAAACCCCGGATTGAGGGCAGCACACACCCACAAACCCCGGATTGAGGGCTCCCCTGCTGGTTCCGGTGATCGGATTTGGTGGTGCCGTGGGTGGCCGCTGGCATGCGGCCGGGCCGGGCCGGGCCGGGGCCGCCCCTG
>DATJLT010000012.1:0-34556 GCA_035509195.1 Streptosporangiaceae bacterium
CTGGACGTACGCCGCGCAGTCGAGTACGGCATCAGCAAGCTTGCCGTTCAGCAGGCACTTGGCGGCCAGGCCGCGAACCAGATCCAGAACAGCGTGATCCCGGCCGGGAATCTCGGCTCGGGTACCAGGAACCCGTACCAGACTCCCGGCAACAAGGGAAATACCGCCGAATGCCGGGCCGAACTCGCCAGGGCGGGATATAAGCACGGGCTGACGCTGACCTATACCTACCCGGCCGACGACATAGACGAAGCCGCGGAGCGAGCGGTCGCCACCAGCCTGCGCCGGTGCGGAATCTCGGTGAAGCAGAAGCCGGTGTCTGTCTCCTCTTATCTCACCGGGCTTTCGAACACCAGGAAGTCGGCTAGGCCAGGTACTTTCGATATCGCGCAGGTGAGCTGGTACCCGGACTGGTTCGGAAATAACGGCCGCGGCATCATCGTGCCCCTGTTCCAGACCTATTGCCTGCCAGGCACCGACAACTACGGCTGTTACAGCAGCTCGTTCGTGGACAAGATGATCGCCTCAGCCGAAGCGGCCCCCAGCGTTCCGGCCGCGGCCGGCTTCTGGACTAAGGCCGCGCAGCGAGTCCTCGATGACGCCGCCATGGTTCCCCTGATCGACTACCAGGGCCCGATCCTGGCCAGCAGGGACGTCGGCGAAGCAGGCGTGGCGCATGGGGTCGTGTGGCTGCCGAACATCGGCGGTCCGGACATCACCAACGTCTGGGTGCGGAACGGCCGATAGGACCACGGAGATATCGTGGCTAAGACCGCCGTATCGCACGTGGGGGGCGCTATGCGAAATTTCACCGGCACCATAGCTACGTTGGGCACCGCTACGTTGGGCACCGCTACGTTGCGCACCGCTACGTTGCGCACCGCCACATTGGGCCTCGCCGGAGTGCTCGCGTGGTCGCTGCTCACCGCCGGCCCAGCCGTCGCAGCCGGTACAGCCGAAACAGCCGTCGCAGCCGGCACAGCCGTCGCAGCCGAAACAGCCGTCGCGCTGCCCGCCGGGGCCAAGACCACGCCCACGAACGACTTTCTCTACAGCATCAGTTGCTTCAGCGCGAAGAACTGCACGGCCGTAGGGAACTGGGCGTACCACAGCGAATTCGTGCAGAGCCATACGCTTGCCGAGCGCTGGAACGGCTCGAAGTGGTCAAAGCAGACGACGCCAGAGCCATCCGCCTCTTCGATCGCCAGGTTCGACGGCGTCGCTTGTCCGACCGCCAAAATGTGCGTCGCAGTGGGCGCCGACTTCACGGGTCTCGGATCGGCGTACACGAATCCGATCCTTGCCGTCTGGAACGGCTCAAAGTGGACTCTCGACAAGATCAAGGAGCCGAGCGGAGGATCGAACGGATTCCTGGAAGGCGTCGCTTGCTCGGGCGCCAGGCAGTGCCTGGCCGTGGGTTACTACGTCAACCGTTCGAACAGCACCCAGAACCTGGTCGAGACCTGGAATGGCTCGACGTGGACGGCCGGCGTACCGGCCAATTCGAGCGCCAGCTACAACGTGCTCGACGGGATCGCCTGCCCGGCCAGGAACGACTGCTTCGCGGTCGGCCAGTACAGGAACGCGGCAAGCGAGGACGTCACCTTCACCGATAAGTGGAACGGCAGCAGCTGGTCACCGCAGCCCACCCCGAGCCCGGCCAGCGCCCTCAGCAGGCTGAACGGCGTCGGCTGCACGAATACCACTCGCTGCATGTCGGTCGGGAACCGGGAGAGCACCACCTCGGCCGTTCCCCCCACCGACACGCTGGCCGAGCACTGGAACGGCTCGTCATGGACACGGAGCCTCCCCGGAAATCCGTCAGGGAACTCTCAGCCGAACAACAACCTGAACGCCGTGTCCTGCCCCGGCCTGACGAACTGCCTGGCCGTTGGCGCTTACACCAACAAGTCGGGCACATCGGTGACCCTGGGCGAGAAATGGAGCGGCTCGAAGTGGACGATCACCAAGACGCCGACCGTACCTAAGGCGGCCTTCGGCAGTTACTTCCTCGGCGTCGCCTGCGCTTCAGCCAAGTACTGCCTGGCGGTCGGATACTCGCAGACGAAGGGCAGCACCCAGTACGCGGCGCTTTCCGAGTTCTGGGGCGGAGGCAAGTGGACGCTGGTGCCCGTGCCCTAAGCCGGATAGCGATCCGGCTCGGCCGCATAGGTGCGTCCGCTTGGCGTCGTCCACACGAGATATCCGGGCTCCGTTTGGCTTAGATGCCATCCGGGCGCCTGCTTGCAGCGGTGGTGCCGCCGGCAAAGCGGAGCCAGATTACATTCGCACGTGCGGCCGCCCTTGTCGTACGGGACGGAATGATCCAGATCGCAATGCTCGGCCGGCCGACGGCAGATTGGATTGGAGCAGGTACGCTGGCGAACGTTGACCAGGTGCCTGAGCTTCCCGCCCGGTCGGTACGCCGTGGTCTGGCGACAATGGCGGCAAGTACCGCGCTCCAGCCAGTCAAATCTGAGCCGGGACAGCCAGGCCCCGATCTCCAGCCCGGGCGGACCGTGCTGGTTCGGCTGGTTCGGCTGGTCCTGCTGTCCAGGCGAAGGCGGCCCGGCGTTGACATCGGCGCAGGCGTGAGCAACGGCTCTGCCATGCTCATCGGTCAACGTCAGGCACCACAGGGGGTTGTGCCCTGACGCGACGCAGTTAGCCAGGTCCCGGCAAGTATCCGCGTGCAGCGGCCCGTGCCCGGTAACATCACCGGGCGCGTCTGACCACCCCAGCCACGTCTTGAGCGGCAACGTCAAGTTCACTGACCCGCTCAGCCGCGCATACCCGCTGCCAGCGGCCGAAGAGGAAACGGCAGAGGAGGCACCGGTCGACGAGGCACCAGCATGATCTTTCAGCCCTGGCAGCAAGGTAATCGGGTCTCGGCCGGTCAGCAGCGCGACGAAGACGGCCGCGCGCAACTGATCCATGTTCCCCTTGGCGCCGCCGTTCTTCAGGGCCTCGGCGATCGCAGAAAGGCGCTTGTCCGCGGCGATGACGTCGGCGTGAGATAGCTCCCGGCCAGCCAGACCCCCGTTCCCCGAGTCCTCCTGCCAGGCATCGACTCGCGCGTATTCGCGAGCCTTCTTGGCCCTTGCCCTGACCAGGTGCGGAAACAACTCCATGATCATCCGCTTGATTTCGGCGCGGAGCTTGCTCGTCGTCATCTTACGGGCGATATTGACGAACGCCGCGGCGATAGCCGCTGCCTTGATCTGATCGAGCGCGGCCAGTTCCTCCACCATGACAGCGACCCTGCTCCGGTCGATACGTCCGGCCAGCAGGGCGGCCTGAACTCCTGGCAACCTGGCCAGCCCTCGGGCAAGGTCAAGCAGATGCTCCGCCGACCGCATCGTCAGCGTCAGCGTGACGGCGAGTTCGGTGGTGACGTGATCTTGCTCACGGGACGACCCGGGCCTCGCGCCTGAGCGACGGCGACGACGCTCCATCTCAGTGACGGCGGCCAGTTCCATGGCGGCTTGCCACGACGTTAGCCGCTGGGTCGCCGAGAGCATCCCGGCCAGGTCATCATCGGACAGGGCTGTCAGGCCCGCTTCGAAGGCATCCGCCGTGCAGGAGGCCAGCACCGGGTTAGGCCCGAGCAAGTCAAGCGGGCCGCCCGCCGCGAACCCGAACGGCGCCTCCCGCGGAAGCTCCTCGGCAAACCTCTCCCGAGCGCTCCAGTGCCCAGCCAGCCCGGCGAGCGCGGAATCCTGATTCGGGACAGTGACATCGGCGGGAACGACAGGTTCCGGTGCCTCCCACCAGGGGTCAGCTTCATTGTCAGTCCAGCCTTCAGCGTCAAACGGCGACTCGGGCGGCGGATCCAGCCACGGCATCGACATCACCTCCCCCACATCTCGAAGCATCGCTTTGTCCTGCCCCCTCAACCTAGCGAAGGGGTACGACAGCGAGCCTCCGCCAAAACCGACCGCGCCAGTCGGCGCGGGGTGTCATCGGCGCAGGGTGTCATCGGCGCAGGGTGTCATCGGCGCGGGTGTAAAGAGGCCAGCAAGGTTTCCATCCCGCCTGCACGCCGACCTGACGGCACGTCAACACGCTCCCTGTTCACTACCAAGCTCAGGCAAGAGAACGGAACAGACGGGGAGGCAAGACAGTGGACCTGATCGGAAGCCACGACGCCAGGTATGACGAGGCGCGTGCCGTACATAACGCGATGATCAACCGGCGGCCAGCGGTGATCGCGAAGTGCGCGACGCCGCTCGACGTGGCCCGCGCGCTCGAGCTCGCCGATCGCGAGGGTTTCGCAGTCGCTGTCAGGGCCGGCGGGCACTCGGTCGCCGGCATGTCGGTGAACGATGACGGAATGGTCATCGACGTCAGGCCGATGAAGGCGATCTCGGTCGACGAGGAACGCCGCACGATCAAGGTCGGCGCAGGCGTCACCTGGCACGAGTTCGACCTGGCCACCCAGGAGTATGGTCTCGCCACCACTGGCGGCCGTGCGTCAACGACTGGCGTGGCCGGCTTCACGCTTGGCGGCGGCTCCGGCTGGGCGGAGCGCAAGTACGGGCTGGCCTGCGACAACCTGATCTCGGTCGATCTGGTAACGGCCGACGGGCAAGTGGTCACGGCCAGCGAGACCGAGCGCCCAGACCTGTTCTGGGCACTCCACGGCGGCGGCGGCAACTTTGGTGTCGCGACCGCGTTCGAGTTCCGGCTTCATCCGCTCGGCCCGACCGTGCTGGCCGGGTTGCTCGCCTGGCCGATGGACGAAGCTGCCGAGGTCGCCAGGGTCTACCGTGACCTGGCCTTCGACTCCCCAGATGAACTCGGCTCGGGTCTGGTACTGCTGAACGCGCCTGAGGCCGAACCAGTCCCCGAGCACGTGCGAGGCCAGCCCATCGCAGGCATCGCCCTCTTCTGGGCCGGTGACCCGGCCGAAGGCCGGGATGCCGTCAAGCCGTTCATCGACCTGCACCCGACCGCCAACCTCGTCGCGCCAATGCCGTACACGAATCTCCAGTGCATGATCGACGATCCGGACGGCCTGCGCAACTACTGGACGGCCGACTTCCACGACGACTTCCCCGACGAGGCGATCGACCTGTTCGTCGGCTACGGGAAGACCAGGAGGTCGCCGCTCACGCAGCAGATACTGTTCCCGTGGGGCGGCGCGGTCGCTGACAGGGACGACGGCTCAACGCCGATGGCGAACCGCTCGGCGCACTGGATAACCCACCCGTTCGCCGTCTGGGAAGACTCCGCGGCCAACGAGGCCAACATCGAATGGGCACGCGCTTTCCGCCGCGACATCGCCGCATACACCAACGGCGGCACCTACCTCAACTTCGTCGGCGACGAAGGCCAGGACCGGGTGCGGGCCGCGTTCGGACCGGAAAACTACGCCAGGCTGGCCGCCGTCAAGGCCGATTACGACCCGCGCAACGTCTTTCGAGGCAATCAGAACATCCAGCCAGCCAGCTAAAAACCCAAAGTCTCATCCGCCATAAAACACCGGGGCGACTCCCGTGCCGTCCGTGGCTACCGGCGCGTTCGCGTAAACGGCTCGAGCACGTGGCTGAACGCCCACTGACGCTGCTTGATACCTGAGCAGTAGTTGCCGTCGATCACGCCAGGGCAGTTCCCGTTGTCCCTTTGCAGCGCCCAGATCGACAGGAAGTCCATGCCCTTCGACCTCGCGAAGTTCAGCATCATGCGGGCGTCAGACAGGTGCGTGACCTCGGTCTTGCGCGGGTAATCGTCGATGCCTGGCAGCATCGTGAGGCCGAGCAGGTGCCAGATCTGCCGCCCGGTGAGGCGCGGGTAGACCTTGAGCAGCTGCCGGTGCACGCTGTTCGCCGACTCGACCGCTAGCGCGCCCATGTCCAGCGGCTTCTTCTCGGTGCCCAGGTAATAGTCGAAGACCATCAGGTTGATCGAGTTGATGGCCGCGCCGTTTTTGATGGCGTTGCGGAGGATGGCGAGGGTCGGCTGGTCGAAGCCGTTAGGCTCGACGCCGAGCGTGAACTGGATCCAGAGCGGTATCCCGCGCTTGCGCGCCCAGCTCTCGAGCAGCGCGATCGCGCGGTCCCTGCGGTTGATGCCACCCTTGTTGGTCAGGGAGTTCGCCTCGATGTCCATGTCGAGCCTGTGAATGCCGTACGTGGTCACGACCTGCTCATAGGCCGCCGCGATCGACTTCACGCTGTGGCACGCGTCGGCGATCTCCGTGCCATCCTCGTCCGCGCTGTACCCGCCGAACGACACGATGGCCTCGCCGCCCTCGGCCTGCAGCATCTTGACGCCCGGCAGGTACCCGCCCTTGCTGATCGGGTGGTTGTTCCCGCCGTTCCAGGTCAGGCGGCATGCCTTGCCCGGCCGCTTGCCCGCCGCCTGCGCGAAGGCCAGCGTGACGTAACGGGCGCCCGATTGCCTCGCGACGGCCGAGACGCTGCCCGGAAGGTAAGCCTCGAAATAGGGCGCGTAAACCTGGGCTGCACCAACCCCTGTGCGGGTAGCCGCCGACGCGGGCACCAGGGCCATCACGCCAGTCACGACCACACCGGCCGCCGTCACCGCCCACAGATACCGAGCTCTCACCGAACGTCTCCTCCTGAGTGCGGCAAAGCACCGGGCTATATCAAAACATGCCGGCCTACATCAAAACACACACTCGCTGAATAGTTCGTATACTTTCCAAACAAAAGTTGCTTAAACGGCCTGCTCGCTTCCGCCCCGGCTCGGCGGATCCGTAACCAGGCAAAACCCTCATCTGGCCACCAGCCAGGCATGGGCCTTGCCCGTTGCCGCCCGCGCACCCCATGGCCAGCAGCATCAGATGACCAACGATGCTGCCCGCTCCACACCGGCTACAGCATCAAAGTCCCAGCGACGTCACAGCTACAGCATCAGATGACCACCGTTGTCCCCTGGCTCCGCCCCGCCAACAGCAACGCACGGCCAGTGATGCTGTAACAGCCCGCCGCTAAGGGCACAGAGACCGGCGCCTAATGCCCTGATGTGGATGGCGGACCGGGTGAGGGCGACGGAGCGGGTGAGGGCAACGGAGCGGGTGATCGCGAGTCCCACTCGTGCCTGTGGTGTTCAGACACGCCCTTGACCGGGCCGCTTGCCGAGTTGCCGTGCAGTGAAGTGGCGGGCAGCACGACCCGGTAGGTCCGGTTGGCCCGATCCGCATTGATCATGAACCAGGCCGTCGCGAACCGGCCGTACTGGCTGAACTTGGTCTTGCCGATGATGCGCCAGTGTCCGTGATAGCGGACCTCCAGCGTGGCGGCGTCACCGGGCCTGGCGAGCAGGCAATTCACGAACACGAAGTCTTGCGCTGGCTGACGCCGGTCGCGGCCGATGCCAGCCTGGACGGACGCGATCACGACGACGTTCACCTTGCGGCTGTGCAGCGACCCTGGTCCGGTCACCACGAACGAAGCGTTGGCCCACAACTCCGGCACGGTGAAGCTGGCCAGGCCGTGAGCATCGGTACTCGCGTCCCACTCCGATGGCCACTCGTGGTGTCGCTGGTAGAGCGACTGCAATGCCGAGTGCTCGTGCAATACGAGCGGCACATTCGGCTGCGGTTTGCCGTGCTCGGTCAGCGTCACGTAGAAGTGCACGCTGCTACCCGACCTGACGGGGCGGGCCGGTGCCGTTACGATCAGGCCGCCGCGGCTGTGCGGTGCCCGGCCGCCCCGGCGATGACGGCTCCGGTCCCGGCCGCGGTTCCCGCTCCGGCTCCGGCCCGGGCTCGGCGATGCCGTCTGGCTAGCGGAGTATCGAGAGCTCACCGAACTGGCAGCCGGGGAAACCCGGAAGTGGCGGTGCGGGCCGGCCGGCGTGCTGCCTGCGGCCGTCGGCGCGGTCTTCGCAGTGCTATGGGCCAGAGGAACGCCGATCTGCCCGAGGAGCCGGTGCGCGGCAAGCTGCACCGGCCCTGGTAGCACCGCGAGGTAGGCGGCCAGCACAAGCGCCCCGGTCAGCGCGAGCGTGGTCGCCGCGACCGTGCGCCAGACGCCGAACTTGCGCGAACCAGGACCTGAAGCCGGCCGGCCGGCACCCCGCGGCCGGACCGGTGACCGGCCAGCACGGGCCGGTTGAGCACGGGGTGAAGGAGCACGGGGTGAAGGAGCACGGGCTGAAGGAGCACGGTGCGATCCGGCACGGTGTGACCGGTGCGCAGCGGGCGGAGCGGGCGGGGAACGGAAGGCCGCGAACATAGCGCGGGCGGTCTGCTCTCCGGCCAGCTCGTCGTCGGCGGGAGGGCTGACCAGCGCGTTCACTAGCTCCCTTACTCCGGGGTCGCGGGATCTCATCTCATCGAGTGGATCTCTGGTCATCGCTCACCTCCTCCGCTGTGCATCACGCCGCCCGCGGGGTCGCGGGCCAGTTCCTGGACTTCGGGATTTTTCGCTAGGGAGCGCAGCCCCCGGTGCAGGGCCACGCGGACCGATCCGGCGGACTTTCCGAGTATCCGGGCAACCGTCGGCGTATCCAGGCCGGCCAGCACCCGGAGGGCAACGGCTTCGGCCTGATCGTCCGGCAGCGTACGGAGCAACTCAACCGCCTTCCTCGCAGAAAACGCGTGGAATACCTGGTCCTCTACCAGGTCGTGATCGGCTACGGCGGTTATCGTCTCTGGCATCGGAATTGTCGGCCGGCGCTTGCGGGCGCGGACATCGTCTATGGCCCGGTGCCGGCCGACCGTAAACAGCCAGCGCCGGAAGTCTTCTTCCCCGCCGGCGAAACCGGGCAGGTCGCGAACTACCTGCAGCCACGTCTCGCTGGCGACGTCTTCAGCATCTTCACAATTCAAAACCCTCAGGTAACGCAGCAAGCGGGGCTGGAGCTGCCGCCACAACTCCAGGAACCCCGCCTCGTCACCTGACTGGGCGCGAGCAAGCGCTCCGCCCAAGTCCTCAGTCCATATCACCATCGCGCCTGTTAGGTTCGCATGCCGGCGGGCATGCGCGGGGCCGCTTCGGGGGGGAAAAGCGAAATCCCGCGCTTTGCCCGCCGGCGTGCGAGGGCCTAGCGGGTGCTAGGCCTTCGGCGCCCTCAGAACGATTACCGCACTGTGGCTGCGCCGGTGGGTAGCGTCACCCTTGAATACGAGGACGTAGGCGGTCCTCGCAGCAGGGGTGACGGTGAAGCTGACTATGCCGTGCTTGCCGGTCGACGCGGACCCTACCTGGGACCACTTGGCATGAGCGGTCCTGCTGTCCAGGTAGACCGTCGCGCCGGCCAGGCCGCGCACATGCCCTCGGTGCCCGCGGGTCAGCAGGAGACCCTTGATCACGTCCGACTTGTGCCCGGTCTTGGGAACCGGGTGGTGCCTGATCCACAGATGCGTTGGCGCCTTGTGCACGTGGTCCGGGGTCGCGGCACCCGCGGCTGTCACCGGCGCGAGAACGCCGGCGGTGGCCAGGCCGGCCGCCGCGATTGCCGAGCCCGCACGAGCCAGCATTGACACTCGGAATGAACGCATGAATCTCCTTCGGTTAGAAACCTCGGTGCCACAACGAATGGGCCTCAACGGATGGGCCTCCGCGGTGGGTTCAGAGGCGTTTCGCCGAACAACTTAGACAGCGCTGCCGCTCACCGGTGCGTTACACCTTGAAGGGAAAAGGCCAAAGAAATTTTGACGATCCCTATTTGCCCAGGCCAGCCGCCCGCGTGCCGATCAGTACGGTGGCGGCGAGTTCGTCGGAGCGCGCCACTTCCGTACTCAGCCCGGACCTGGCGAACGCCTGCACCGCCGCAGGCACCTGACGCTCGCTGACCTCGATCAGCAAATGGCCGCCGGGTGTCAGCCATGTCGCGGCCGCGGCAGCGACGCTGCGGGCGACGTCCAGTCCGTCGGCACCGCCGTCGAGCGCGACCCTGGCCTCGTGCAGGCGGGCCTCGGCCGGGAGCAGGGGCACCTCGCCACTTGGCACGTAAGGCACGTTGGCGGTGATGACGTCGATCTTTCCGCGAAGCAGCGCAGGAAGAGGCTCAACGAGGTCACCACAGTAAACCTGGCCGCCGAGCGGCTCGAGGTTGCGCCTGGCGCACAGGACCGCGACCTGGTCTATGTCGGTGGCGTAAATCGCCGCGAGGCGTACCCGGCTTGCCAGAGCGGCACCGATCGCACCTGAACCGCAGCACAGGTCGGCGGCCGTCGCTCCCGGCGTCGTCAGCCTGGCTGCCTGCCCGATCAGGAACTCGGTGCGGCGGCGCGGCACGAAGACGCCGGGATCCACCAGGATCCGCAACCCGCAGAACTCGGCCCAGCCAATCACCTGCTCGAGCGGCAGCCCGCCCACCCGACGGTCAACCATCGCCAGAAGCTCGGCATGATCCCGCGCCGACGAGGCAAGCAACCGCGCTTCATCCTCCGCGAACACGCATCCGGCCGCCCGCAGCCGCGCCACGACCGGCTCATCCACCAAGACCCGCCTGCCCGGCTAGGACCGGTCTGCGGCGGCACCGGCCGCAGCGACAGTGTGACGCATGAGGAGCATGGTGGTGACGGGACCGACACCGCCAGGCACCGGGGTAAGCGCGGCCGCGGCGCCCGCCTCGCCAGCGTCGACGTCCCCGGCCAGCCCTCCGTCCGGTGTCGGATTGGTGCCTACGTCGATAACCACCGCGCCTGACTTGATGTGAGCAGCGCCGATCAGCCCGGCACGCCCGACGGCAGCGACCAGCACGTCGCCTTCGGCGCAGACGCTGGCCAGGTCCTTCGTGCGGGAATGGCAGATGGTCACGGTCGCGTTCTCGGCCAGCAGCAGCAATGCCGCCGGCTTGCCGACCACAACTGACCGGCCGACAACCACCGCGCGCGTGCCGGAGAGCGGAACTTCCTCCCGCCGCAGGATCTCGAGCACCGCTGCCGCCGTCGCCGGAGCGAAGCCGGGCAGCCCGGCGGCCAGCCTGCCCAGGCTGACGGGGTTCGCGCCGTCCACGTCCTTGGACGGGTCGATAAGGGCACCGGCCGCTTCCAGGGTCATGCCATCGGGCAGCGGCGTCTGGCAGATGATCCCGTGCACCGAGCCGTCGGCAGAAAGCCCGGCGAGGCGGTCCGCGACCGCGTGCGCCCCGGCACCAGCGAGGTCATGCACCACGCAGTCGATGCCGACCTTCGCGGCCTGCCGCTGAATCGAGCGCACGTACCAGCGAGCCGCCTCGTCCTCCGCCGGCACCACTACGGCAAGCACCGGCGCCGTGCCGGTCCCCCGCAGCCCCGCGACAGCGTCAGCGACCTCTTCGGCGATCGCCTTCGCGATCGCGCGCCCGTCGATGAGCCGCATCTAGACGCCCAGCCCGCCCTGCCCGCCAGACCCGCCCTGCCCGCCAGACCCGCCCTGCCCGCCGCCGATCCTCGCCCGCACGGCCGCCACTACCTGGCCGGCGGTCTGCGCCGCGGGAAGCTGCCGGTCAAGTTCGGTCCGCAACGCCGCCCGGCTCTCTGGATCCTTGAGCGCGGCCAGGTTGATCTCCACGTTCACGGCCGCCGCATCCAGCGCTGCCCTGGCCGACGACGCGGCTACCGCCACGTCTGACAGCACGCTGACGTTGGAACCCTCAAGTATCCGCTCGGCCAGCCCGATGACCGCCGCAGCGACCGCCGCCGTCCGCAGCGGCACCCCGGCCGCGCCGACCAGGGCGACCTGGATCGCCTCCGACCGCGCGGCCTTGTCGGCTTCTGTGCCGCGCGGCAGCTTGTAAGCATCGCTGACCGCCCCGAACACGACGGCGTCCTCGGCTGCGAGCCGGACGGCCGCCTCGCGCAGGTCGGTCGCCGAAACAAGCGCCGCAACCATGGTTTCCTCGTGCTCGGCGTATTTCGGCTTGCCGATCGTCAGGTTGCACACCATGCTCACCAGCGCCGCCCCGACGGCTGCCAGCATCGCGGCCGCGGCTCCCCCGCCAGGCGCCGGAGCCGCGGACGCCAGCTCGTCCAGCCACGTCCCGACCTTTTCATCAAGCACGGGTTCATCAAGCACGGGTTCTATCTAAGCAGCCCTATCCAAGCAGCCGCGCCGGGTTATGCCAGCACACCCCGCGCAGCCAGTCGTCCCCGAGTTCCAGCCTGGCCAGCGACTCGAGCTGGTGCCCGTAGCGGTGGGGAATGTTGGGAAAGTCGGTGCCGAGCACGATACGGTCCCCCAGTTCGAGAAGCCTCGGCATCAGCGAAGGCGGAAACGGCGCGATCTTGTCCATGAGGTCGCTGAAAACTATCGTCGTGTCGAGATGCACGAACGGATGGCGTGCGGCCAGGTCGAGGAAGTCGCCGTACTCGGGCGCCCCCATATGTGCGACGATCATGACCAGGTCAGGATGCCGCTCCATCACCTCGGAGATCGGCCCGATCCCGGTGAACTCCCCTGGCGTCGGCCCTGACCCGCAATGCACGACGACCGGCGTCCCGGTCTCGGCGAGCAGCCCCCACACCGGCTCGAGCAGCGATGACCGCGGGTCGTACCGCCCCACCTGCAAGTGAGCCTTGAACAGCCGGGCGCCGTCGTCAAGCGCCCGCCCGACGTAAGCTCCGGCGCCTTCCTCCGGATAGAACGTCGCGCAGTGCAGCGCGTCGGGTGTCCGCGAGGCGAATTCAGCCCCCCACGAGTTCAGCCACTCCGCCATGTCCGGTTTGTGCGGGTAGGACAGCGCACCGAACCGCCGCACCCCGAACGCGCGCAAAAGCTCCACCCGCTCGTCCTCTGGCAGCTTGTAGGCCACCGGCCAGGCGCGCCCGACCTTATGGCCCGCGTCGAAGAACGCCCACACCTTGGAGAGCACGTTCTGCGGCATGAAATGCACGTGCAGGTCGATCAGCCCTGGCAGCCCGAGCCCTCGCCAGAACTCCGATACCTCCGCTATGTCAGCCAGAGCTATGTCAGCTAGCCGGTCCATGGTAGAAAGACTCCCATGTCGGGCACTGATGAACACCCCTCCTTCGACACCGGCATTCCGCACATCGCCAGGGTCTACAACTACTGGCTAGGCGGAAAGGATAACTATGCCTCAGACAGGGAACTAGCCGAGAAGTTCATCTTGGCCGACCCGCAGGCCGTCGAGGGCGTCCGCAGCAACCGGGCGTTTCTCGGCCGCGCGGTCGAGTACCTGGTCACAGAGGCAGGCATCCGCCAGTTCCTCGACGTCGGCACCGGCATCCCGACGGCCGACAACACCCACGAGGTCGCACAGCGCCACGCGCCAGACAGCCGCGTCGTCTACGTCGACAACGACCCCGTCGTCCTGGCCCACGCCCGCGCCCTGCTCACCAGCGACCCCGCGGGCGCCACCGACTACATCGACGCCGACGCCCGTGACACCAGCACCATCCTCGGGCAAGCCGCGAACACGCTCGACTTCAGCAAGCCCGTCGCGATCATCCTGGTTGGCCTCCTGCACTGCATCCCTGACGCCGACGATCCGGCCGGCCTGGTGACCAAGCTGATGGACGCCGTGCCGCCTGGCAGTTACCTGACGATCTCGCACCCGGCTTCTGACATCCACGCCGAGGCGATGGCTAAGGGCGGCGCCATGATGAACCGGTCGCTGGCGACGCCGGTGACTTTCCGCCCGCGCCCGTTCGTGGCGCGCCTGTTCGAGGGTTACGAACTTGTCGACCCCGGCCTGGTCCCTACGACCCAGTGGCGGCCCCTCCCCGGCGCCGACACCGCCCCGATGCCCGGCTGGGTCGGCGTAGCGCGCAAACCGTAATCGCTCGGCAACGCAGGGTAGTGATAGAAAGATCAGGTGTCACTAGAAGTACCGCCGGACATCGATCCCAACGTGCCGCATATCGCCAGGGTCTACAACTACTGGGTTGGCGGCAAGGACAACTTTCCTGTCGATCGCGAACTCGCCGAGCGGTTCATCGCCGCCGACCCTGGCGTGATCGAGGGCGTGCGGAGCAACCGTGCGTTCCTGGTCAGGGCCGTGGAGTTCCTCGCCCGCGAGTGCGGAATCAGGCAGTTCCTCGACATCGGAACCGGCATACCGACCGCTGACAACGTGCATGAGGTCGCCCTGCGCAATGCCCCCGGCTGCGGGGTGCTCTACGTCGACAACGACCCGCTCTCGATCATCCACGGGCGCGCGCTACTTGCCGAGCACCCGGCAGAGAACGTCAGCTACATCGATGCCGACCTGCGCGACCCTGGCAACCTGCTGCTCACGGCCAGCGACTACCTGGACTTCGGCCAGCCGATCGGCCTGATGATGCTCAGCGTCCTGCATTGCATCCCCGACGCGGACGATCCCGCCGGAGTTTCCGGGACACTCATCGAGGCTCTCCCGGCAGGAAGCTACGTCGCGATCTCGCATCCCGCGTCAGACATTCACGCCGACCAGATCGCGGCCGGGTCGAAGATCCTGAACAAGTCGCTGAGCTCGCCGGTGGCGTTCCGCCCCTACGAGAAGGTACTGAGCTTCTTCAACGACCTCGAACTCGTCGAACCAGGCCTGGTCACCCACTCGCGATGGCGGCCGCATCCAGGTGCCGATACGAGGCTGTACTCCTCGTGGGCGGGAGTTGCCAGGAAGTGAACATCCCGCTAACGTCCGGCTAGAACACGTTCTACCCCTGGTACGGCCGGGAGGTTCGGTGACGGACGCGCACGATCAGAAGATCAAGATGACCGTCAGCGAGCGAAGCCCGGACGCTCTCGCCGCGGCCCTGCGTGACTGGCTTGGCGCGCGCCTCGCCACCGGGGAGCCGCCGGAGATCACCAACGTGCGGATGCCGGAAAGCGGAGGCCTGTCGAGCACATCGGTACTGTTCGAAGCCCAATGGACCCTTTCTGACAACAAGCACTCCGGAGCTTATGTCGCCCGGCTCGCCCCAGAGCAGGGCGCCGTCCCCGTTTTTCCGAAATATGACCTGCCCGCCCAGTACGAGCTGATCAGGGCCGTCGGCGACCGGTGCCGTGCCCCGCTGCCAGCGCTCCGCTGGAACGAGCCTTCCGGCGGGCCGCTCGGTACCCCGTTCTTCGTCATGGACCAGGTCAACGGCCGTATCCCCCTGGACAACCCGCCTTACGTGTTTGCTGGATGGCTCTATGAATCGACACCGGAGGAGCGGGCGGAACTTCGCGACGCGAGCGTGGCGGTGCTGGCCGAGTTGCACTCGATCACCGGCCCGCACGCGGCCTTCCCCTGGCTGAGCCCGCCAGCCGGCCAGGACTCACTGCGCGCCCACGTCGAAAGCCAGCGGGAGTATTACCGGTGGGCGCTGACCGGCGACGGGATCCGGATCCCGGTCATCGAGCGGAGTTTTGAGTGGCTGGAAGACCACTGGCCGGCCGAGCCAGGTCCTGACGTGCTCTCCTGGGGCGACGCCCGCATCGGCAACATCATCTACGACCATCTCACGCCCGTCGCCGTCCTCGACTGGGAGATGGCCGCGATCGGACCGCGCGAGATCGACCTGAGCTGGTTCATATTCCTGCACAGGTTCTTTCAGGACATCGCCGAGTTCTTCGAACTGCCAGGGCTGCCCGATTTCCTTCACCGGTCAGACGTGGAGCGCAAGTACGCGGAGCTGACCGGCTACGAGCCGCGAGACATGGACTTCTACCTGACCTATGCGGCCTTGCGGCATGCGATAGTGATGGCGAGGATCAAGCGCCGCATGGCGCATTTCGGCGAAGATGAGCTACCCGACGACCTGGACGACTACGTCATGCACCGGGCCAGCCTGGAGAAGCTGCTGGCCGGCACCTACCGATGGGACTGATCAGGTTGACTGCCGCAGCGCCGATCGCACTTGACGAGTACCCGATCCACCAGCTACCGCTCCCGATGAACCGGGTAGCGACCAGCGACCGCAACTTCTACGACCGCTGCTACCTGAACGCCCACGACCGTACGGGGAATATCTTCCTGGTCAGCGGACTCGGTGTGTACCCGAACCTCGGCGTGATCGACGCTTACGCGGCCGCTCGGGTCGGTGACAAGCAGTACAGCGTGCGGTTTTCCGGCGCGCTGCCCGAGCGGAGCCTGGAGCAGAAGGTCGGCGGGTACGAGATCTCTGTCGCGGAGCCGCTGCGCAGGCTGTACGTAACGTGCACGTCGCCGGACGGCAGCCTCGACCTGGACCTGCACTGGACGGGGTCTTTTCCTGCCGTGCAGGAAGACACGCACCTGCTGCTGGCCGCTAACCGGCCGATACTTGACGCGTCGCGGTTCTCGCAGGTCGGAACCTGGGAAGGCCGGCTAGCGGTCGGCGGAACCTCGTACGAGGTGACCAGCGACCGGTGGGTAGGGGCCAGGGACAGGTCATGGGGCATCAGGCCGGTCGGCGAGTCCGAGCCCGCCGGGCGGCCGCCCGACGACCCGACGTTCGGGTTCTGGTGGGTCTACCTGCCGCTGCGGTTCGAGTCGAGCATGGTGATCGTGATCGTGCAGGAGAACCCGGACGGCTACCGGACGCTCAACACAGCGAAGCGGGTCTGGGCGGACGGGCGGATCGAGCAGCTCGGCTGGCCTGAGGTGCGGATCTCCTACCGGCCAGGTACCCGCTCGCCCGAGTCGGCGCGGGTCCTGCTCAAGGGCGGCCTTTCGCTGGACATCGAGGTGCTGACCTCGGTGCCGCTGCACGTCGGCGCCGGATACGGCGGCGACCCCGAGTGGGCGCACGGCAAGTGGATGGGCAGGGACTGGAGCAGCACGAGCGTGCATGACCTGAACGATCCGGCGGTCGCGGGCCGGATGCCTTTCGGCGTCACCGATCACCTGGCGCGGGCCACGCTGCATGGCCCGGATGGCAGCGAAGAAGGCAGCGAAGAAGGCAGCGAGGAAGGCTGGGGCATGTTCGAGCACTCAAGCATGGGCCGCCACGACCCCTCGGGCTTCGCCGACTGGTCGTCGGTCGCTTAAGTATCGATGTTCGGGTTACCGGCTCCGATGGGGATCAGCCGCGCGGGCGGGTCAGGGACGGCGATGACCGACTCGATGCTCAGGTCAGGCTTCACGTGGAGCAGCTCGCCAGGCTGGAGCATCCGCCAGCCGGTCTCGCCGTCGAGGCGTTCCGAGGCAACCAGCACCGAGTCGGCCGTCGCAAGGTCGTCAGACTGGTACGACGACATCGAACTGCGGGCGGTCAGGCCGGCTTTGGCCGGGCGCTCGAGCACGTGCAGTGCGTGCTGGTCCGGGTAACGCAGCGCCCAGAACTCACCTGGCATGGCGAGGATGATGTTCAGGGCCGCGACCGGCAGGTTAGCGCCGACCCAGGTCGCGGCGGCGGTGATCCCCGCGGTGACGTCGCCGCCGCGGGCGTCGGTCTCCTTGGTGATCAGCGCGAAAAAGCGCTCAGAATCGGTGTCGCCCTTGACCAGGCCACGGTAGCCGCCCAGCCGTTCTTCCAGTTTCGCCAGTTCGCCGAAGCCGCCGTTATGGGCGAAGACGCGGCCTCGCATCGTGAACGGGTGCGTGTTCGCCATCGTGCGCCCGCCCGTGCTAGCCAGCCGCACGTGCGCGACGAACGTCTCGGACTCGCACTCCTTCGCGGCGTGCAGGAAGTCAGGGTCCCTGAACGCGGGTTCGGGTTCCTTGTCGATGACCGGCACTCCGGCAGGATCGAAGTACCCGACGCCGCTGCCGTCCACGTTCCTGCGGCTCTGCGCCTCAAGCGAGTCGGGCGCGTCGAGCAGCCAGAACGTGGCCCTGATCCGCGTGTGGCCCGAGTTCAGCCCGAACAGCCTGCACATCACTTACCTCCCCGGTGAACCCGACAGCATCGGAGAGCCACCGATGTCGTCCGCCCGCGCCGGGCAACGACAACGATGGCTCCGCGATGCTACCGGGATAGCAACAAGAAGCCAACGTTGTCATAGCCACGGGCCCGGCTACGACATCAGCGAGCCACCGATGCTCTAAGGAGCCAGCCCAGACCACGAAAGGCGCCTGCGGCCGGGCTTCCGGCAACCGTGGCTAGCTTGATGGCCGGCTAGCTTGATGGCCGGCGGCGGGCGGGCTCCCTGCCCTTGGGCTGCCTGGGGCTCGGGCGCTCGGTGATGGCCGGGATCGGGCGCTCTTCCGGCTTGTCCGTCGCCACGGTCAGTTGCTCGCCGTGATGGGTGATCGTGAACGGCTCGCCGTCCTTGAGCGTGTATTTAGCGGCCGTGCGGGTGACCTCGACGATCAGGTGCCTGCCCTGGGCAAGCACGTTGAAGGAGATCCTGGCTATGCCGCCTGGCAGCCTCGGCTTGAAGGTGATCTCACTGTCCTCGTGCCGCAGGCCGCCGAAACCGCAGACGAGCGCCAGCCAGGCGCCGGCCAGTGACGCGATGTGCACGCCGTCGCGGGTATTGTGCTCGAGGTCATGCAGGTCCATCAGCGCCGCCTCGCCCAGGTAATCGTAGGCGAGTTCGAGATGGCCGACCTCGGCGGCGATGATCGACTGAGTGGACGCGGACAGCGATGAGTCACGCACGGTCAGCGGCTCGTAGTAGTCGAAGTTACGCAGCTTCTGCTCGTCGGTGAACGCCTTGCCGCACACGAACATGGCGAGTACCAGGTCGGCTTGCTTGACGACCTGCTTGCGGTACAGGTCGAAATAAGTGAAATGGAGCAGCAGCGGATACTGTTCAGGCGAGGTGTGCTCGAAATCCCATGCCTGGTAGCGGGTGAACTTGTCGGCCTGGGAGTGGATGCCGAGTGTCTCGTCGAACGGGATGCACATGTCCTCGGCCGCGTCCCGCCAGCTCGCGGTCTCCTCGGCGTCGACTCCGAGTTCGCGCGCCCGGTCAGGGTAGCGGTCGGCCACGTCGGCGGCGGCGATCATGTTCCGCTTGGCCATCAGGTTGGTGTAGACGTTGTCGTCGGCGATCGCGCTGTACTCGTCAGGCCCGGTGATGCCGTCGATGTGGAACTGCCCGTGCGAGTCATGGTGCCCGAGCGCACGCCAGAGCCGCGCGGTCTCGACCAGCAGGTCCATGCCCTGAGCGCTGTCGAAGGCCTTGTCGCCCGTGGCGTCGACGTACCTCACGACGGCGTCGGCGATGTCGGCGTTGACGTGGAAAGCCGCTGTGCCCGCTGGCCAGTAACCCGAGCATTCCTGCCCGGCGATCGTCCGCCAGGGGAACGCGGCGCCGGCCAGACCGAGCTGCGCGGCCCGCTCCTTGGCCAGCGGCAGGGTCTGGTGCCGCCATTTCAGCGCGCTCACCGCGGCGTCGGGATGGGTGGCGATCAGCACGGGCAGCACGAAGCTCTCGGTATCCCAGAACGCGTGCCCGTCGTAGCCAGGACCGGTCAGGCCCTTCGCGGGGATCGGGCGGCTCTCGCCCCTGACGCTGGCCTGCACCAGGTGGAAAAGCGCGAACCTGACCGCCTGCTGGACTTCGGTGTCGCCGTCGACCTCGACGTCGGCGCGGCTCCAGATGTCATCAAGGAACGTGCGCTGCTCGGCGAGCAGGCCCTCCCACTTGCTCTGCCTGGCATTGCTGAGGGCGGCCCACACCTGATCGCGCACGGCCGGCAGTGACCGCTCCCCTGACCAGCCATGAGCCACGAACTTCACAACGCGGAGCGTCTCGCCTGGCTTCAGCGGGGTGGCTGCGGTAATCAGGGCGCCGTCCTCGAAGGCCTTGCATTCCGTCAGCACTCCCGCCGGACCGTCGATCTGGTGATCCATGGCGGCACCGACCCGCAGCGCGCTCTGCCTTGTCCTGTGGACGAGCACGGCCGCGAGACCGTCAGCGCGGTGCATCTCGCTGACCAGGGGCTGGCCGAGCGCGGCGGCGGCCCTCGGATCCCCTGTCATGGCGGGCACGGGCTCGTTGGCGAGCAACTCAGACTGCACGGCGACCCTGACATGCGCGTCGAGAGGAGTCACTTCGTAGCTGACCGCCGCGATGGCCCGCTGGGTGAAGGAAACGAGTCTGGTCGAGGTCACCCGCACGGCGCGGCCGGCCGGCGACACCCACTCGGCCGTGCGCTTCAGCACGCCGGCGCGGAAGTCGAGCACGCGCTCGTGCGAGCGCAACTCCCCGTACCTGACGTCGAAGGGCTCGTCGTCGACGAACAGCCTGATCAGCTTGCCGTTGGTGACGTTGATGACGGTCTGGCCAGACTCGGGCAGTCCGTAGGAGACCTCGGCGTAGGGCAACGGCCGCAGTTCGTAGAACCCGTTCAGATAAGCGCCTGGCAGCCCGTGCGGCTCCCCTTCGTCCAGGTTGGCACGCCAGCCCAGATGCCCGTTGGACAACGCGAACACCGACTCGGTCTGCGGCAGCATGTCGAGGTCGAGCCTCGTCTCGCGCAGCGCCCAGGGCTCTACAGTGAACGCGCTCTGCTTGATCACAACAGCTCACCCAGGTCTTTCACGACGATGTCCGCACCGTGCTCGCGCAGGGCCTCGGCCTGCCCGACCCGGTCAACGCCTACTACGAACCCGAACCCGCCTGCCCGCCCGGCCGCCACTCCGGCCAGCGCGTCCTCGTAAACCGCGGCTTCCTTCGGGTCGAGCCCGAGTGCCTTCGCGCCAGCCAGGTACGTATCGGGCGCGGGCTTGCCATGAAGATGCTCACGCTCGGCCACGACCCCGTCGACCACGGTGCTGAACAGGTCAGCCAGCCCCGCGGCGGCAAGGACAGCCCTGGTGTTCTTGCTCGAGGACACGACCGCGTGCGGCAGCCCGGCGGCGATGACCGCGTGCACGTAGGAGACCGAGCCCTCATAAGGCTGCACCCCGTCGTCGTGCATGATCTTGAGCACGAGCTCGTTCTTGCGGTTGCCGAGACCGTAGACCGTGTTCGCGGCCGGCGGGTCATCAGGACTGCCGTCCGGCAGGTCGATGCCGCGCGATTCGAGGAACGACCTGGTGCCTTCCTCGCGCGGTTTCCCGTCAACATAGTCGTCGTAGTCTTTGACCGGGTCAAAGGGCACGAAGGGCTGCCCGGTCTTTTCCGCCCGCTGCCGCAGGAATTCGTCGAACATCTGTTTCCAGGCAGCGTCGTGGACTTTCGCGGTCTGCGTCAGGACGCCGTCGAGATCGAACAGGCATCCGCGTACGTTATCTGGTAGTCCGAGCACGCGACCTAGCCTACGAGCGAACCCGGCGTCAGGTTGCACCGGGCATTGAAGCGCCCTGCTCCTTGGCCAGGTCAAGGGCGATCTCGATGATCATGTCCTCTTGCCCGCCCACGTATCCGGCTTCGCCGGCCCGCTGCAGGATCGCGTGGGCGGGGACGCCGTAGCGTTCCGCCGCACGCTCCGCGTGCAGGAGGAAGCTCGAGTACACCCCGGCGTGACCCTGCACGATCGACGCACGGTCCGCCCATGGCAGCCTCGGCAGGAACGGCCGCACCACCTCATCGGCCGCCGCCAGGGCGGCGGACACGTCGATCCCTGTCGGCACGCCGAGCTTGTCGAACGTCGCGGCGAGGATCTCCGTCGGCGCGTTGCCCGCGCCGGCACCGAGCGCGCACAGCGCGCCGTCGATCTGCGTGGCGCCGTTCTGGTACGCGAGCACCGAGTTCGCGATCCCCAGCGACAGATTCTGGTGCCCGTGGAACCCGACCTCGGCTTCGTCCCCGATCTCGGCGATCAGGGCAGAGACCCGCGCCTGCGCCTCGCCGAGCACCAGCGCCCCCGCCGAGTCGACCACGTACACGCACTGCGCACCGGCGTCGACCATGATCCTGGCCTGCCTAGCCAGATCGGCAGGCGAACTCCGGTGCGCGAGCATGAGGAACCCGACCGTCTCCATGCCGAGGTCCCGCGCGGCGGCGAAGTGCTGGAGCGAGATGTCCGCCTCGGTGCAGTGCGTGGCTACCCTGGCCACGGACGCGCCCGCGTCGAAAGCGTTGCGCAGGTCATCGACGGTCCCGACGCCGGGCAGGATCAGCACGGCGATCCTGGCGGCCGTCGCCTCGTCCACGGCCGCGGCGATCAGGCGGATCTCGTCGGTCAGCGAGAACCCGTAGGTAAACGAGGACCCGCCGAGCCCGTCGCCGTGCGTGACCTCGATGACCTGGACCCCCGCCTCGTCGAGCGCGTGGACGACCGCACGGACCTGGCCCTCGGTGAACTGATGCGCCATCGCGTGACTGCCGTCACGCAACGTCGAGTCGGTCAGCCGCACCGGTCCCCCGGTCATGCGGGCACCCCGTTACGGCGAGAGGCGAGCAGAGCGCCGACCCGCGCGGCGGCCGCCGTCATGATGTCCAGGTTCCCGGCCCACGGCGGCAGGTAGTCACCGCTGCCAGCGACCTCGAGCAGCACCCCGACCCGCCCGAGCCCGCCCCACGATTCGCGCGGCGAGTCGAACTGGGGGTCAGCCCGGAGCGTATAGCCAGGCACATAGGTCTTCACCTGGTCAACCATCCGCACCACTGACTCGGTGATGGCCTCAGTATCCGCGTCGGGGGGCAGCGAGCAGAACACGGTGTCGCGCATGATCATCGGCGGGTTCACGGGATTGAGCACGATGATCGCCTTGCCCTTCGCCGCCCCGCCGACCGCCTCGATCCCGTGCGCGGTCGTCTTGGTGAACTCGTCGATGTTGGCCCGCGTCCCTGGCCCGGCCGACCGCGAGGAAATCGACGCCACGATCTCGGCGTAATCGACCGGCACCACGGAAGACACGGCGTGCACGATCGGGATCGTGGCCTGCCCGCCGCAGCTGATCATGTTCAGGTTCGGCACGTCAGCGACCGTGTCCAGGTTGACAGGCGGGCACACGAAAGGCCCTAGCGCGGCCGGCGTCAGGTCGATCGCCTGGATCCCCGCCTCCTCATAGAGAGGCGCGTTAGCGAGGTGCGCCCCGGCGGACGTGGCCTCGAAGACCAGGTCGGGCAGGTCGTCCTGGCTGAGCAGCCAGCCGACGCCCGCGGCGGACGCGGTCACGCCGCGCTCGCGTGCCCGGCTGAGCCCATCGGAGTCAGGATCGACCCCGATCATGTACTTGACCTCAATCTGGTCGAGCCGCTGCAGCTTGGCCAGCAAGTCGGTGCCGATGTTGCCCGGCCCGACGATCGCCGCGGTCACGCTCATGCGCGCACGCCCGCGAAACTGGCGGTCACGGTGCCGAGCCCCGCGTACACGGCGGTGATCGTCTCGCCGGCCGCGACAGGTACGGACGCGGTGATCGACCCGGGCAGGATGACGTGCCCGGCCCGCAGCGTCACCTCGCGCCCGGCCAGCGTGTTCGCGAGCCAGATCACCGCGTTCAGCGGGTTGCCGAGTACCGCGCCGCCGGCTCCGCTCTCCGCGAGCCGGCCGTCACGCGACAGCAGGCATCCGACGGCGGAAAGATCGAGGCCTTCCAATTTCCACGGGGTACTGCCGAGCACGACCCCGCCAGATGAGGCGTTGTCAGCAACGGTGTCGTACAGGGTGATCTTCCAGTCCCTGATACGGGAGTCGATCAGCTCGAGCGCGGGCAGCACGAACTCGACCGACCTGATCGCGTCGGCGGCCGTCACGCCAGGCCCGATCAGGTCGCGGCCGAGCACGAAGGCGATCTCCGGCTCGATCCTCGGCTGGAGGTAGCGGCGAAGGTCGATCGGCTGCGCATCGCCGTGGAACATGTCATCCATCAGGTGACCGAAGTCAGACTCGTCCACGCCCATCTGCCGTCGCATCGGCGCCGACGTCAGCCCGACCTTGTGTCCCTTGATGCTCTTGCCCTCGTGTTCCCAGGCACTGACCTGGTGAAGCTGGATCCGGTACGCCTCGTCGAGCCCGAAGTCACCGAACGTCTCGGTCAGCGGCGCGACGGGCACGCCGCTCTGGTAGGCGTCAAGCAGCAGCTCAGCCGCCTTCGTGGTGTCCATAATCGCGATCCGTCCAAGCGGTGGAGTGTCGCCCCGGAGCCTTGATCATGACCTAGCCAGTCAAATTCGGCAATACGCCCTCCCGTGATCAGTTGCCGCGGGTCAGTTGCCGCTCGTCAGTTGCCGCGGGTCAGTTGCCACGCAGCCAGGTGTTGGTGAACTTGCCCGCCGCGGTCATCGCGCTCGGGGAGACCATGACCCGCCCGTCCGCGTCGACCATCTCCACCTCCGTGGGATCCTGCGTTCCCATCGAGGTGCCGTTGACCTTGCAGGCGGTGTAGGTGATCTTGCCGAAATCAAGGAGCGTGGGCCCGATGCCGTTGCTGCTGGCGCCGGGACCTGACGTCACGATCTCGGCCGAGGAACGCTCGAGCCCTGACTGGACCTTGGTAATCGTGTGCGTCCAGCCTTGCGTGCTGTCGCTGAGCCCGAACGTGTAGCTCGCGGTGCCGCTGAACGTTACCGAGGCGCTCATCGAGTCGCCGGGCGAAACGGTGCTGCTGAAGTAGACAGGCGCCGCCGGGTACAGGTCGTACCAGCCGACGTACGAAGCCGTACCCGACGTGCATTCCTCGTCGATGCCGACCTGCTCGACGCTGTCGCTCGAGAAGCCGTCTAGGCCTACCCAGAAGTCGGCGGCCGAACTGCCTGTCGCCTTGCAGGTCGCGGCCGGTGCGGTGAAGGAGGCGGATACGCTGGTGTAGGCGCCGCTCGCACCGCTGAGGTAATAGCCTGCCCAGTTAGCCGACTGGACGGGAGTGACGGGAGTCGCGGTCAGAGATAGGGCTAAAGAGCCGATAACTACCAATATTCGCATGTCTTCAACGTACAAAGCGGAATGAGAACTGTAAATGGCCTAGTCGGGGATGCGCGGCAGAACCGCCAGCGCCGCCCAGACCGCCTTGCTGCGGGCGCCGAGCATCATCCAGCCCCACGCCGCCGCGAGCGCGGCGACGACCTGAAGGCCGCGGCCGGATTCGGCGTCAGAATCGGCTTCGCCGAGCACCGGCGGACGGGGACTGCGGTCGGTGACCATGCAGATGACCCGGCTGGCCTGATGCTGCCAGGAAAGTTCTACCCGGCCGGACTCCCCCTCGGACGAGGCGCAGCAGGCGCCGTGCCTGATCGCGTTGGTCACGAGCTCCGAGGCGATCAGCGCGGCCTCCTGCACCAGGCCGTCAAGTCCCCAATCGCGCAACGTGGACTTGGTGAACTCGCGCGCGGCCTTGGCCGACTCCGGCCCGATCACGAGAAACACCTGCCTGAGACTGGACGGACAGGCGGTGCCGAGCCCGGGCGGCATCGACTCCGTCCCCGCGTCAGCCGTCTCTGCCGGAACGGGCGCTATGACCGGCGAAAGGCTCGGAGGAGCCTGATCACCGGCGCTGTAGCTCACGTCCCAGGTCTGCGCGAATGTCACCTGATGTCCCTAGTGCAGATCTCATATGAATGACGTCGTGATGTCCTGGTCTCGCGCCAGGGCTGACGCGAGACCAAGTGAGCCCGTTCGTCCGTTACGATGCCATTAATGGCGTGCACATGCAAGTGCTGTTGCACAGAACGGCTTCAAGCAGTTGTTATCTGACGTGCCGGTCGGCCGTGACCGACACTGGGAAGGAACTAACAAAGGTGGACGTTGCATACAACGGGGTACAAGCGTCACGGCTCAGAACCCTCGCCTGGCGCAAGAGTCACTACAGCAACCCGAGCGGGAACTGCGTCGAGGCGGCCGGCCTGCCGACCGGCGGAGTCGCGGTGCGCAACTCCAGGTACCCGGACGGGCCCGCGCTGGTGTTCACGCGGGCTGAGTGGGAGGCCTTCCTGCTCGGCGCGAGGGACGGCGACTTCGACGCAGATTTCGACAATCGGGACATGCAGGCAAACTGATTAGCTCTCGCCACGTGGCTTCCGGCTCGTTACGCTGCGCACTTCCTTCTGCACAGGGAGTTTTCGGCATTCCACGACCAGTTAGGCCCGGCTTGTAGCCGAATGGCCAGTGCCCGTGGGAGACTCCATTAGTTGGCACGAAAGTTGACTCCATTGCCGGGGCTCTCGGGATGGCAGGAGGGGTGCATGGTCGCGACAGCCGGAACCGAGGACAGCCCGGTAAGCAGCCTGGTCGAACATCCGGGCAGCGGCGGTCCGACCGTGCTCAGGATCCTGCTCGGCGCTCAGCTCAGGCGGTTGCGCGAGGCGAAGCGCATCTCGCTTGAAGAGGCGGGCAACGTGATCCGTGCCTCGCACAGCAAGGTCAGCCGCCTCGAAACCGGCCGCGTCGGGTTCAAGGACCGCGACATCGCCGACCTGCTCACCTTCTACGGCGTGACAGACGAGAAGGAAAGGCAGGCGCTGCGCGACCTGGCCGGGCATGCCAACAAGCAGGGCTGGTGGCACGACTACTCCGACATCCTGCCTACGTGGTTCGAGGCGTACGTCGGGCTCGAGGAGGCGGCCGCCCAGGTCCGCGCCTACGAGGTGCAGTTCGTTCCTGGCCTGCTGCAGACCGGCGATTACGCCCGGGCGGTGACGCTGCTCGGGTACCCGAACGCTCCCGAGCGCGAACTCGACCGCCGTGTAGGCCTGCGGCTCGCCCGTCAGGTCATCTTCACCAGGCGCGAGCCGCCGAACCTCTGGGCGGTGCTCGACGAGGCCGTGCTCCGCCGTCCGCTCGGCGGCACCGAGATCATGCGGGCGCAGATCAGGCACCTGATCGAGATGTCGCAGCGGCCGAACGTGACGATTCAGGTGGTTCCCTTCCAGGCCGGCGGGCACGCCGCGGCCGGAGGCCCGTTCAGCATCCTGCGCTTCGCCGAGTACGACCTTCCTGACGTGGTCTACCTCGAGCAGCTCACCAGCGCGCTTTACCTGGACAAGCCGGAGATGGTCGACAGTTACCTGATGGTCATGGACCGCCTCGCCGTCGAGGCACTCACCCCGGCCAACAGCATCAAGACCATGCGGGCGCTGCTCAAGGAACTCTGAGCGGCAGCCGCTGAGCCCTGCCGCCCGTTCCGCGGGGAAGCCCGGCCGTGCGATTATCGGGTCGTGCCCCCGCACGATCGACCGCACCTGGTCAGGCCTCAGGGTCGTCCCGCGCAGCTCATCTTGTCGGCGCCGAGGAACTTGCACGCGCCGTTGTGGCGGTCGATCGCGGCTTTCCGCATCGCGTCGCTGGCTTACGCCGCGATCTTGCTCGGGCTGCGCCAGTCCGACTACGCCCACTGGGCGTGGGCCTGGGCGGTGCTGGCCGGAATGGCCGCGTGGACGGCGGCGGCGACGTTGCTGTACGCCTCGCCGAAGCGGCGCGGCTGGCCGTTACTGCTCGCCGACCTTGCCGTGACGGTCGCCGCGCTGCTGTCCACTGACCTGCTGCAGCGCCCCTATCAGATCCATCTCGGCCTGATGCCGGTCACCGCTACCTGGCTTGCCGCGCCGGCGCTGGCCTGGGCGGTCTTCTCGGGAGTCAGGGCAGGCACGATCGCCGCGATCGTTATCGGGGCTTGCGTAGTGCTGCTCAGGCACCTGCCCGCGGCGAGCGTGCTGCCGAGCACGGACCTGGACGGTCCTGTCATCTTGCTGATGGCGGCCATGCTGGCCGGCTACATCTCCAACCTGGCGACCAGCGCCGAACAGGCCGTGCAGCACGCGGCAGAAGTCGAAGCGGCCAGCAGGGAGCGGGAAAGGATCGCGCGGACCATTCACGACTCCGTCCTTCAGGTGCTCGCCATGGTGCAAAGGCGCGGTACCGAGATCGGCGGCCAGGCCGCCGAGATCGGCAGGCTCGCCGGCGAGCAGGAACTGGCGCTGCGCGCGCTGATCACCGCGGGCAATGAGGTCATGCCTCAGGCAGGCGAGCTTGACCTCGGCGCCGAACTGACCCGCGACGCGCGGCCGTTCGTCTCAGTCGTCACGCCGGGGACGCCGGTTCTGCTCACCGACAAGGCGGTATGGGAAACCGCCGCCGCCGTCAGGGAGGCCATCGACAATGTGCGCAGGCACTGCGGCGAGTCCGCGCGGGCATGGGTGCTTGTCGACGACGAGGGTACCGAGGTGAGCGTCACGATCAGGGACGACGGCCAGGGATTCCCGGCTGGCCGGCTGGCAGAGGCGGCGGCCGAAGGCCGCCTGGGGGTCAGCCATGCCATCGCAGGCCGCATGCGCGAGATCGGCGGCTCCGCCGAGGTCAGCAGTACTCCTGGCGTGGGCACGGAAGTGAAGTTGCGGGTGCCGCGGTGAGGGTCATGGTCGTCGACGATCACCCGATGTGGCGGGACGCGGTCGCGCGCGACCTGGCCGAGGCCGGATTCGAGGTCGTCGCTGCCGTCGGCGAGGGCGCACAGGCGCTGCGCATCGCGGGCTCGGTCAGGCCCGATGTCGTGGTGCTCGACCTCCAGCTTCCCGACCTGGCCGGAGTCGAGGTCACCCGCGGCCTCGTCGCGGCGAACCCGGGCATTCGCGTGCTGATCTTGTCGGCCAGCGGCGAGCACCGTGACGTGCTCGACTCGGTCAAGGCCGGCGCCACCGGGTACATCGTCAAGTCCGCGAGCCGCGAGGAGCTGCTCGACGCGGTCAGGCGGACCGGCACGGGCGATGCGGTCTTCTCGCCGGGCCTGGCCGGGCTGGTGCTCGGCGAGTTCAGGCGGCTAGCTGTGAGCCAGGACCCGGACACTCCCCGGCTGACCGAGCGCGAGGCTGAGATCCTGCGCATGGTCGGCACCGGCATGTCCTACAAGCAGATCGCCGAACGGCTCGTCCTTTCCCACCGGACCGTGCAGAACCACGTGCAGAACACGCTGAGCAAGCTGCACCTGCACAACCGCGTCGACCTCGTCAGGTACGCGATCGAGCACGGCCTCGACTCTGCCCCGAACTAACTCCGCCCCGAACTAACTCCGCCCCCGTAGTGGCGAGCTGCCCCCTCAATCCGGGGTTTGAGGGTCCGTGCTGCCCTCAATCCGGGGTTTGAGGGGCAAGGCTGGGTTTGCGCGACGTACGACGACCAGATGAAGAAGTAGGTTCCGTTACTCGTTGACCACCTGTACCGGGCCTGTGTAACGTTCCCGACATCCAGCCCGCCTCCGCGAACCGCGAGGAAACGAGGTGCCAAGTGACCGCATGGACGGCCGAAGGTCCGATCGCCCTGAGCGTCGAGGACCGGGTCAGGCGGGTGGAGCAGGCCAGCGAGGTCGTCGTCAAGCTCGGTGACGCCGGCGTGACCATGGTCGCGCTTTGCTGGGTGGACAATACGGGGGTCACCAGGGTCAAGTCCGTGCCGGTGAGCCGGTTCGAGAGAGCGGCAGGCTGGGGAGTCGGCATGTCGCCGGTCTTCGACGTGTTCCTCATCGACGACAGCATCACGACAAGCAAGTACATCGGCGGCCCGGGCGGCGACCTGCGCCTCGTCCCCGACCTTGACCGGGTCGTGCCGCTGGCCGCGCAGCCTGGCTGGGCAATCGCCCCGGTGGACCGCTATACCCAGGAGGGACGGCATTACCTGGGCTGCCAGCGGACGTTCGCGCAGCGCATGGTCGAGCGGGCGGACGACCTCGGGCTCAGCGCGCAGGCCAGCTTCGAGATCGAATGGGCGGTCGGCACCGACGACGAGGGCACGTTCGTCCCCGCCTGCCAGGGTCCCGCCTACGGCATGACGAGGATCATCGAGCTGTCCCAGTACGGCCGCGAGGTCGTGAAAGCGCTCGAACGCGAGGGAATCACGGTCGAGCAGTTTCACCCCGAGTACGCGGCCGGGCAGATGGAGGTCTCTGTCGCGCCGAACGACCCGGTCGCCGCGGCGGACGAAAGCGTGCTCGTACGGCAGACGATCAGGGCGGTCTCGCTGCGCTTCGGCTATCGGGCGTCGTTCGCTCCCTCGGTCGTCGCCGGGTACGTGGGCAACGGCGGGCACGTGCACCTGAGCCTGTGGCGGGACGGGGCCAACTTGCTGGCGGGCGGGCCAGGAAGGTACGGGCTCACCGCCGACGGCGAGGCGTTCGCGGCGGGGGTCTTGAGCGAGCTGCCCGCGCTGGCGGCGGTCGGTTCGCCGAGCGTGGCCAGCTACATACGGCTGGTTCCCTCGCACTGGGCGGGCGTCTACCAGTGCTGGGGGCGCGAGAACCGGGAGGCGGCACTCCGGCTGGTGACCGGCTCATCGGGCGAGCAGGATGTTCGTGCCAATTTGGAGATCAAATGCTTTGATCTTGCCGCGAATCCCTACCTGGTCGTTGGCTCTTTGCTGGCGACCGGGCTGGCAGGGCTGCCTGTGGGGGGCACCCTGCCAGAAGAGATCGCTGGCGACCCGGCCAGCCTCGGCGAGGACGAGCTTGCGCAGCGCGGGATCGCGCGCCTGCCGCAGTCACTCGGCGAGGCGGCGGACGCTTTCGCGGCCAACGAGGTGCTCCGGGAGGCCATGGGAGATCCGCTGTTCGAGGCGGTGCTCGCGGTCAGGCAGGGGGAATCTGAGCTGTTCGCCGGCGTCAGCCCGGACGAGGTGGTGGCCAGGACCCGCTGGCGATGGTAGAGCGCCAGCCCACCGTTGCCGAGCGGCTCCAGTTGCGGCACGACCTGACGCCTGCCGAACGCAAGGTCGCGCGGGTCCTGCTGACCGAGTACCCGGTGCGCGGCCTGGCGCCGATCGCGAAGCTGGCCGCGGACGCCGGGGTCAGCGCGCCTACCGTGGTGCGGCTGATCAGCAAGCTCGACTTCGACAACTACGCGGGGTTCCAGGAGTCGCTGAAGTCCGAGGTCGTCGCCAGGCTGTCCTCACCATCGTCTTTGTACGGCGCTGGCCAGGACGCGGACCCGCTCTGGCGGTCTGAGCGCGCACTGTGCGAGGGGATCTCGGCTAGCTTCGCCCGCCTGCCGCGCGCCGAGTTCGACCAGGTTGTGACGTTGCTCGCGGAGTCGCGGCGTACCGTCACGCTCATCGGCGGCCGGTTCAGCTCGATGCTGGCCGAATACCTGGCCGCGCACCTGCGGATCTTGCGGCCCAACGTGCGGGTGATCGCCTCGATGAACGCCGACCGGGTCTCCTCGCTGCTGGATATCGGCGCGCGCGACGTCATGATCGCCTTCGACTACCGGCGCTATCAGCACGACACCGTGCGCCTGGCATATACCGCCAAAAAGCAGGGGGCGACGCTGATCGTGTTTACCGACCCCTACTTGTCGCCCTTGTCAGCGCACGCCGACGTGATCTTGACGACCAGCGTCCAGTCGCCTTCGCCGTTCGACGCGCTGACGCCGGCCGTAGCACTGGTCGAGGCCCTGATCGCCGCGCTCGTCGACCGGCTCGGCCCGGCACCGCTTGCCAGGATGGCGCGATATGACGCCTTGTTCGCCGGAACCGTAGAGGAGGAAGCGTGACCGAACTCGCTGTCGACCTGATCGACCATCACGTACACGGGGTCGTCACCGCGGACCTCGACCGGCCAGGTTTCGAGTCGCTGATCACCGAGGCGGACGGCGCGCCGACGGCGGGGACGATGTTCGACAGCCAGCTAGGTTTCGCCGTGCGGCGCTGGTGCGCGCCCGTGCTTGACCTCGCGCCTTTCGCGTCGCCTGAAGAGTACCTTGAGCGGCGTTCCTCGCTTGGCTTCGAAGAGGTGAACCGGAGGTTCCTGAGTCAGTCTTCGGTCGCGATGTGGCTGATCGACACCGGGTTCCAGGCCGACCTGCTGACGACCCCCCAGCAGATGGCCGAGGTCAGCGGCGAGGCGGCGAGGCAGATCGTGCGGCTGGAATCGGTCGCCGAGCAGGTGTTCCTCGGCGGGACGACGGCGGCGGGATTCGCCGACTCCTTCGCCGACGCGCTCGCGACAGCCACGATCACGGTCCAGGCCGTCGGCTACAAGACGATCGTCGCGTACAGGTACGGGCTGGACTTCGAGCCGTCGCGCCCGAACGACGCCGAGGTCGCGGCGGCCGCGGGGCGGCTCTTGCGGGAACTGGACGCCGATCCCCTGGCGTCGCGGGTAGGTGACCCCGTGCTGCTTCGGCACCTGATCTGGACGGCGATCGACACCAGGCTGCCCGTGCAGTTCCACGTCGGCTTCGGCGACACTGACATGCGGCTCTACCGCAACGACCCGTCGCTGCTAACCGATTTCCTCGTGCTCACCAAGCCGACAGGAACGCCGGTGATGCTGCTGCACTGCTACCCGTTCCAGCGGGTGGCCGGCTACCTGGCGAACGTGTTCCCCCACGTCTACATGGATGTCGGCGCGATACTCAACCACGTCGGGGCGAGATCGGCGACGGTGCTCGCGGAGGCGCTCGAGCTGACGCCCTTCCACAAGATGCTGTACTCTTCCGACGCCTTCGGCCTGCCTGAGCTGCACTATCTCGGCGCGATCGGGTTCCGGCGCGACTACGCGCGGGTGACTGACTCTTTCGTAGCTGACGATCTGTGGTCCGCCGCGGACGCCGCGCGGGTAGCGGAGCTTATCGGGTGGCAGAACGCGGCGCGGGTGTACGGGGTAGAGAAAGAATGAGTTCTTCCCCGCTCCTTCTGGCCGGTCTCGCCGCGCAGCTCGACGCGGCCGTGTCGCTGCGGCACACCCTGCATGCCGGGGCCGAGCTTTCCGGGTTCGAGTCGGTGACGGCCGCGACCGTCGCGGCCGCGCTCGGCGCCCCCGACGCCGAGGCCGTCGCCGGGACCGGGCGGCTGGTACGGATCGGCCGGCCAGATGGCCCTTGCATCGCGCTGCGAGCCGAACTCGACGCGCTGCCAGTAACCGAGGAAACAGGGGTGCCGTGGGCGTCTGCCAACGGTGCGATGCACGCCTGCGGGCACGATGTCCACCTTGCGGCACTGACCGCCGTCGGGCGGGCGGCCCGCCTGGCAGACGCCACAGGTGACCTGCCGGTGCCCTTGCTTGCCGTGCTTCAGCCCAGGGAAGAGACGATCCCGTCAGGTGCCAGGGACATCGTTGCCTCTGGCGCGCTCCAAGCCCACCAGCCAGCCGCGATCGTGGCGGTGCACCTGCAGCACCAGCTCCCGCCAGGAACGGTCGCGGCCGCGACCGGCACCGTCAACGCGGCGACCGACGACTTCGAGATCCGGGTAGACGGCACCGGCGGCCACGCGGGCTACCCGCAACTCACCGCCGACCCCGTCGTCGCCCTCAGCCACACCGTCGTATCCCTCCAGCAGATCGTCAGCCGCCGGTCAGACCCGACACACGCGGTGGTGATCTCCATCGGGATGATCGAGGCAGGCCAGGCCAACAACGTCATCCCCGGAGTCGCGATCGCGCGGGGAACCCTCCGGGTACTCGACTCCGCCGACCGGCCGCGGCTGCACGAGTTGCTCAGGGAGATCGTCCAGCACACGTGCCTTGCCCACGGCTGCTCGGGCACCGTGGCAATCGATCAGGGCGAGCCAGCGCTGGTCAACGACGAAGACCTGACAATGGCGACGTGGCCGTGGCTGCGAGAGGCAGGATTCACGGTAGACAAGTCACTGCGCTCCTGCGGTGCGGACGACTTCTCCTACTTCACCGGCAGCGCACCAGCCCTGATGATGTTCCTCGGCACAGGCGGCCCGTTCAGCCTGCATCATCCGTCCTTCCTGCCAGCCGACGAAACAGTAGGCCAGGTAGCCGCCGCCCTCCTGGCCGGCTACCTAGGCGCACAGTCCCTGCTAACCCCGCCGGCCCCGTCCCTCCCAGCAGCCTCCCTGCCCGCCCCGCCCCTGCCCAGATCAAAGCCGGCCGAGCCGGCGAGGTTAGCCCGAGTGTCACCCGGGTAGCCGCGACCGCGCCGCCCCGTAGCCGACGAAATGCCAGTACCGCGCCATTCACCTACTTCAACCCGTCACCACCATCGCAGCAGCGCCGCTCAGCCGTCGTTCCGAGTTTGTTCAAGTCATCCGGGGAGCGAGCACGGGCATGAGGCGGGCAAAAGGCTCGTATTGCTGCGCACGACAGCAACGTTGGCCCGTCGATGCTGTCCGGCCGTGCCGGGCTACAACAACGTTGGAACTTTGTTGTCGCGCTGGCGACATCGCGGAGCCATCGTTGTTCCTGCCGCCGCCCTGAGAACAGCATCGGTGGCCCTCCGCTGCTGTTACCGCCGCGATTCGCCGCCGGAACCCCGATTTAAACGCCCGTCGCCGACCAGAAGCCGACAGGCGCTGGGCACCACCGCTAACGGCCTGAACTTTCGCCATCGGCGTGCCGATCATCTTCGATTTGCTTAGATGTAGCTATAGCTTCGATGAGAGTTGAATACTGCTCATCTGAAAGCTCGCCACGATGATATGCGGCGGCAACATCATCATAGGAACCTGAGACGTAAGGATCCGGGTCCTGCATTTCTTGTGACGCCATTTCCTTGTAATTCTGTGGTTCCGGCCGTTGCCGACGGGGCCAAGCTCGTTCTCTGAACCTCTCTGCCACCTCCTCGGTCGTCATCGAGCCATCATGCAGAGCGGCAAGCAAGTCGGCTACCTCGTTAGTCATTGCCCATCCATCTCATCAATTCGTGGAGTCATTCCTGCCTCCTGCAGTACAGGCGGTTGCCCATCAACCGAATTGTCATATATCGCCCATGCGTTAAACTGCCCTTTCAGATGCTCGAAGGCACGACGGTTGAGGCTGCCAAAGTCCGGATCGGCCTGAGCTCGGATCACCTCCGGGGGAACGTATCGGCCACCGAGATCCTGACCAGCAAGATAACGATCGAAGCCGCGGCGATGACGAGCTTCTGTTCTTTCAATGCTTGTCTCAATGGGAATATGAACGAAGATTCCATCTATATTATCGTAACCCGCGCGCCGAAGCTCACTCACTCTGCGGCTGG
>DATJLT010000013.1:0-19978 GCA_035509195.1 Streptosporangiaceae bacterium
ACGTGCGCGGCGTTGAGCGGCACGCCGCGGACGATGTTCGCGAAAGCTACGCCCCAGAGCAAGGCGGGAAGCGCCGATCCGGCGAAGATGGCACGGTCCCAGCCAGCACGCCAGCGAGGGCTGTCGACCTTGCCGCGGAACTCGAAGCACACGCCGCGGACGATCAGCGCCACGAGGATCAGGAGCAGGGCCAGGTAGAAGCCGCTGAACAACGATGCGTACCAGAGCGGGAACGCGGCGAAGGTGGCGCCGCCCGCGGTCAGCAGCCAGACCTCGTTGCCGTCCCACACCGGGCCGATCGAGTTGATCATCATCCGCCGGTCGGTGTTGTCGCGGCCGAGGAAGGGGAGCAGGATGCCGACGCCGAAGTCAAAGCCCTCGAGCACGAAGTATCCCGTCCACAGGATCGCTATCAGGATGAACCAGAAGGTCGCGAGGCTCATGTCGCTCTCCAGAGTCAGTAAGAGAAGACGGGCAGTGGCTTGGCGGCGGCCGAGTCGTCAGAGTCGGCCGGCAGGCCGTCCTTGACGTGCCGGAACGCGAGCTTTCCCGCGATGACCGCGAGCGTCGCGTACAGCAGGGTGAACACGGTCATCGAGATGATGACCGAGGACGGCGTGACCCCCGCGGACACGCTGGCCTGGGTCTTGAGCACGCCGAAGACGGTCCACGGCTGCCTGCCCATCTCGGTGAACAGCCAGCCGCTCGTCGTGCCGAGGTAAGGCACGACGACACCCCACATGGCGATCTGGTAGAACAAGGTGCCCTTCGGAATCCGGCGACGGCGGGTAAGCCACAGTCCCGCCAGCGCGATAAGCCCGCCAAGCATCCCGAACCCGATCATGAGCCGGAACGACCAGTAAGTCACGGGGACATAGGGCCGGTAGTCCCCTGGTCCGTACTTCTTCACGTAAGCGCGTTCCACGTTGTCGATGCCCTTTACCGTGCCGTGCGGATCGAGCGTGGCGATCAGCGAGAGCAGGTAGGGCACGCGGACGCTCCAGACCTCTTTATTGCCGTTCAGCGAGCCGATCGTGAACAACGAGAACGAAGCGGGTGACTCGGTGTTGTAAAGCGCTTCGGCAGCGGCCATCTTCATCGGCTGCTGCGAGTCCATGAGCCTGGCCTGGATGTCGCCGGTGATCGCGGTCGCGATCGCCGCGAGCAAGGTGATCACCAGGCCAAAGCGCATGACACGGCGGAAGATGGCGGTCTCGCGGCCCCGCATCAGGTTCCACGCCGCGATCGCGATGACGACGGCGCCAGTGATCAGGAAACTCGCGAAGAAGACATGGGGCCAGGCCGCCAGGGCGGTCGAGTTGGTCAGCAGCGCGACGATGCTGGTGAGCTGCGCCCGGTGCGTTACCGGGTTGATCGCATACCCGACCGGGTGCTGCATCCAGGCGTTGGCCGCCAGGATGAAGTAGGCGGACAGGCTAGTGCCGAACGCGGCCAGCCAGATCGTCGCCAGGTGGATTCTCGGCGACAGCTTGTCCCAGCCGAAGATCCAAAGGCCGAGGAACGTCGACTCCATGAAGAACGCGAGCAGCGCCTCCATGGCCAGCGGAGCACCGAACACGTCGCCGACGAACTTCGAGTAGGCCGACCAGTTCATTCCGAACTGGAATTCCTGCACTATCCCCGTGACCACGCCTACGGCGAAGTTAATCAGGAAGAGCTTGCCGAAGAACTTGGTCAGGCGCAGGTAAGCCGGGTCCTTCTTGATAAACCACGCGGTTTGCAGGCAGGCCACGACTATGGAAAGCCCGATTGTCAGCGGTACGAAGATGAAGTGGTAGACGGTCGTGATGCCGAACTGCCATCTCGACAAGTCGAGAGTGCTCATTCTCTGGTGCCCTTTCCGCGACGGCAGCCGGGGCCGTCGCCGGTGCCGGGTTCAGCAGACCACGGCGGCCTTGCCAGGGATCAGGGTCTGACGGCACGGGTGCCAAAGGCCCTTCGCCAGCCCGGTTCGGGACCTTCGTCCCTGCGGCGAGAGGCCGCGACTGCGCGAGCCTTGGAGGATGTTTGTCAGCGAGCGGGTCACGCTGCGAGTCAGCCCAGAGGAGGCCAGGGCGCGGCTGGTTGCCCTGGCGGGGCGCGACGGGCTCGGCGGCCTCGCCCATGCCGCTTATGAGGGCGGCGCGGAAGAACTGGTCAGGGTCGGTCCGCTCGGCCAGGCACGCGGGCCGACAAAGCTCGTTCGGGTGCTGTTCCTTGAACCGGCCGAGGCCGATGGCACCGTGACGATCGGCATGCGCTGGGAGGCCGTCGGGATCTCAGGAGGCCTGTTCCCCGTGCTCGATGCCAACCTCTCGCTCGCGGCTGACGGTGAGGACTCGGCCGCGCTCGCATTCGAGGGCTCTTACCGGCCCCCTTTCGGAGGTCTCGGCGCGAGCCTGGACAAGGCCTTGCTCAACAAGGTGGCTACGGCGACGGTCAGGGCGCTGCTACGCGACGTCGCCTCTTTGCTGGAGGATCGGAAAAGCGCAGGTGAAGGGTCATGAACAAGACAGCTCAGCGCGGGCTCACGATTCCCGCCCATCAGGTGGATTATCTTCTGGCGACAGCGGCGAGGGCGCCGTCGATACATAACACTCAGCCGTGGCAGTTCAAGGTAGGCACTTCAGCCATCGACTTGCTGGCTGATCCGCGCCGCAAGCTCCGCTTCGATCTGCTCGGCAGGGAGATGCTGATGAGCTGCGGCGCCGCCCTGTTCGGGCTCCGGCTGGCGATCCGTTCGCTTGGCTACTTCCCCGAGGTCAGGCTCATGCCCGATCCAGCGCAGTTGCGGTTGCTGGCCAGGGTCAGCCTCAGGGAAGGTGCGCCGGTGACCGCCGCCGAGCGCCGCATGCTCGACGCGATTCCGCACAGGCATACGCACCGCGGGCCGTTCGCGGCCGGGTCGCTGCCTCCTGGCCTGCTGGTTTCCTTGCAGCAGGGAGCCCTTGCCGAGAAAGCCACGCTCGCGTTCGTAAGGCGTGCCACGGATTTCAGCCGGCTCGCTGACCTCATGTCACGGACGGCGGCCGTCGCCGATCTCGACCCGCTGGCGAGGGCGGATGTCGTTCGCTGGACCAGGCCGCCCGGGCAGTGGGCCAGGGACGGCGTTCCTGCCCGCGCGTTTTCTGCCGGCCGTGCGAAGGAACCAGGTCGCTTGCCGCAGCGGGACTTTGACCTGGGGAGGGGGATCGGGACCGACATGAATGGCGGTGCCGATCCGCTGGCAACGGCGGTACTGCTGACGTTCGGCGACCGCAGGCTCAACTGGCTTCAGGCCGGGCAGGCGCTTCAGCGCGTCTTGCTGCAGGCGGCGGGCACCTGGATATATGCCAGCATCTACACGCAGCCGCTCGAGTCGGCGGAGTCGAGAGTGATGGTGGCGAGGAGCCTCTCCCTGCCAGGGTCACCGCAGGTTCTGCTCCAGTTCGGTCGCGCCGAGGTGACCGAGCCGACGAGCCGCAGGCCAGTGACCGCGCTTACGGCGTCCTGAGCCCGGCCCGCCTGACTCGAGCGCCGTCGGCGCGCTCGAGTTCGTCAATCGCGAGCACGACCTCGTTCCTGGCCTGTTCAAGGCCGGGTATGAGCCTGTCCTTGATCGCTCGCAGCCGCACCCTGGCGGCGGCTGCCTCGGTCTGGACAACCTCGAGTGCTCTGGCCGCGGCCGCGTACCTGACGGCGGCCTCAAGCGCGACGCGGTGTGCCTCACGCGCCTGTGTCACCGGAGGGCTGGCCCAGGGGAGCGGCCTGTCCGGCTGGGTGCAGGTCGCCTCCGCCGGTCGTCTCACGCCTACCGTGGCGGTGAAGCCGATCGCGACATCGGCGTAACCAGGGCCGGCCGCCAGTTCAATAGCGCGCTGGCCGCTCAGCACAGAGGCGATGATCAGTGCCCGGTCGGCGGCGCCCGCGCGGTCACGCCACTCCCGCTCGGCCAGGTCCGCGGCCTCGGCAAGGCCGGCCAGTTCGGCCTGGAGTATCCGCAGCTTGCGATCGAGCAGGTCGGCGCCGCGCCGCGCCGCCCGTAGCCGGCGTTCGAGCCACAGCCGCCCGGCCCTGCCAGGCGGTGCCGCGATTCTTGGCCCGCTCACGGGTAATACCGGTCGACGGCTTCGGCAGGAATCATGGTCAGGTCGCGCCTCGGCAGTTCCGCGAGCACCTTCCATGCCAGCCTCAGGGTTTCCTCGAGCGTGCGTGACTCGGCCTGGCCCTGGTTCATGAGGGTGGCTTCGAATGCCTGCTCGAACTGGATGGAGCGGCGGTCGGCGTCGCTGAGCGCGGCCGACCCGATCAGTTCGGAAAGCTCGCGCGCCCGCCGCGCCGCCGCCAGGGCGGCCAGCGTCTGAGCGGCCACGTCAAGATGGTCATCCCTGGTGCGTCCAGGCCCCGCGCCGTTCCTCATCAGCCTCGACAACGAGGAAAGCGCGTCCACCGGCGGGTAGATGCCGCGCGAGTGCAGGTCGGCGGAGAGCACGATCTGCCCCTCTGTTATGTATCCGGTCAGGTCGGGCACCGGATGGGTGATGTCACCGGCCGGCATGGTCAGCGCGGGCACCAGCGTCAGGGAGCCTGGCATGCCTTCGATCCGCCCGCAGCGCTCATACAGCGATGCCAGGTCGCTGTAGAGGTAGCCGGGGTAGGCGCGCCTGGCCGGCAGTTCGCCCCTGGCCATCGAGACCTCGCGCAGCGCCTCGCAGTAGCTGGTCATGTCCGCCATCACGACGAGAACATGGCGGCCGAGCCGGAACGCGAGGTGCTCGGCTACCGTCAGGGCAAGACGGGGCGTGATGATCCGCTCGATGACAGGATCGTCGGCGAGGTTCAGGAACAGAACGAGGTCACCCGCGGCCGATCGCTGCTCAAGTATTGCCCTGATCGCCGCCGCGTCGGCGTGGGTCAGGCCCATCGCGGCGAAAACCACGCTGAACGGCTCTCCCTCCGCCGATGCCTGAGCCGCGATCTGCCCGGCCAGCTCGAGGTGAGGCAGCCCGGCGACAGAGAAGATCGGCAGTTTCTGGCCTCGGACCAGTGTCATCAGCTCATCGATGACTGAGATCCCTGTGAGCACAGGCTCGGCAGGCGGCTGCCTGAGCGCCGGGTTGATCGGGAACCCGGCGACCGGCATGGTAACCTCGCCCGCTACCGGCGGGCCGCCGTCCCTCGGTTCCCCGCGCCCTGAACAGACCCGGCCGAGCCACTGGTCGCCCACCGCGACGCGCAGCGGGCTGCCAGCGAACTCGATGCTCGTTGCCTCAGGATCCATGCCCGCGGTGCCTTCGAGAACCTGGATCACCGCGAGGTCACCGTTCGCCTCGAGTACCAGTCCGTGCCTCACCTCGCCGCTCGCCAGCCTGATCGTCGCGAACTCGTCCCAGCCGACACCCCTGACGCTCCTGGCGATCAGCAGCGGGCCGCGTAGCTGCTCGATGGCGGTGAACTCTGGCCTGGCCCGCTCACTCATGGCCGCCCTCCGGCCTGATCGCGCCTAGCTGGTTCAGCAGCGTGTCCGCTACCGCGTGCACCTGCGCCGGAGAGGGCACGTCGTCCTTGGCCCTGAGCAGCGCGGAAAAGTCCTGATCTTCGATCTCGCCAGGGGGCACGCCGTCGCCGGCCAGCTCAAGACAGCGTTCAGATACCGCGAGCACCGCATCGGCGAGCGCCGCTGCCCTGTCCTTACCGCAGTAGGCGTCGGCCTGACTGACCGCGCTCTGCTGCAAGACACCCTCGCGCACCAGCCGCCCGGCCAGGATCGCCATGCGCTGACGCGGCGGCAGCGCGGTCGCGCCCATCAGCTCAGCCAGCTCGCCCGCGCGGTCCGCCTCGGCGAGCAGCGCGGTCAGCCCGGATCGCCGCGTGCCCCAGCCGGGGTCGCCGTTCCTCGCGTGCCAGCCGGCGATCAGGTCCGCGTCACGAGCGAAGGACCCGGCCCAGGAAATGGCCGGGTAATGCCTGGCGTAGGCCAGGTCCCTGTCAAGCGTCCACAGGCAGCGCACGTAACGCTGCGTGTAGGCCGTCACCGGTTCGGTCAGGTCGCCGCCCGCAGGCGAGACCGCGCCGATGATCGTGATCGAGCCCTCGTCTCCGCCGAGCGTGGTGAACCTGCCGGCTCTTTCGTAGAAGGCGGCGAGCGCCGATGCCAGGCTCGCCGGGTACCCCTCCTCCGCGGGCATCTCGCCGTTGCGCGAGGAGAACTCACGCAGCGCCTCTGCCCACCTGGAAGTCGAGTCCGCGACCACAACGACGTGCAGTCCCATGTCCCTGAAGTGCTCGGCGACCGCGGCCGCGCTGTAGATACTCGCCTCCCTGGCCATCATCGGCATGTTGGAGGTGTTGGCGATGACGACCGTCCGCCTGGCCAGCTTGCCCCCGGTACGCGGGTCGGTCAGTCCTGCCAGTTCGGTCAGCATCTCGGCCAGCTCGTTGCCTCGCTCACCGCAGCCGACGTAAACGATGACGTCGGCGTCGCACCACTTGGTGATCTGCTGCAGCAGGACTGTCTTGCCCGTGCCGAACCCGCCTGGCACGGCGCTCGTACCGCCGCGGGCGACGGGAAAGAGCACGTCAACGACCCGCTGTCCGGTCGCGAGCGGGGCGTCGAGGTCCAGCCGGGCAGCGACTGGCCTCGGCTGCCTGACCGGCCAGGAACTGACCAGGGGCACGTCCTTGCCGCCCACGACGGCAACGAGGTCCGCGCCTGCCACTGGCCCGGCGTCGCGCAGGCGGCTGACCGCGCCGCGGGCGCCAGGCGGGACAAGTACGCGGTACTTCACGCCTCCGGCGGTCGGCACCTCGCCCAGGCAGGCACCAGGCCCCAGGTCGTCGCCGTTCTTCGCGGAGGGAACGAACTCGTAAGTGCCGTCCGTTCCCGCGTCAGAACGGGCGCTCTCTGCCGGGTCGAGCCAGGCGGGAGCGCCCGCGAGCGGGCGGAGCAGCCCGTCGAGAACAGCGCCGAGCAGGTGCGGTCCCAGCCGCGCGGACAGCGGCTCGCCGAGACTCGCCGCCTCATCGCCGGGCGCCAGGCCCCCGGTGTACTCAAATGCCTGCACGGTGGCCGTGCCGCCGCTGATCGCGACTATCTCTCCGGGGAGGCGGTGACTGCCCAGCCGGACGATGTCGGACATCGCGATCCTCGCCAGGCCTGTCACCTCGACAAGGGGACCGCTGACCCGCTTGACGCTCCCCGCGCTCATCTGACCGCCGTTCCGGCGACCGCGGCGTCGCAGAGTCCTGCCATGGCCGCACCGAGCGCGCTGATTGCCCGTTCGGCCATACGGGAAAGCGAGCAGTCGACCACGACACCAGGGGCGGTCGCTACCGCGCCGCCTTCCTGCGGCTCGGTGACGACGGCGCCCGGTCCTGCGGCTCTCGCCGCGGCTTCTGCCAGGCGCGCCCGCAGTTGCGGGTAGCCAGGCTCGGAACGCAGCGCAAGAACCGCGTCCGTGATCCGGCCGGCCAGGTAGTCGTAGGTGCCGAGGTCAGAGCCGAGCAGTTGCTCACGGGCCGACCTTCTTGCCAGGCCGAGCCGGGCGGCGGCGATCCGGCCGGCCTGCGCACGGCCGTCCGCGACGGCCTCGGCGACGGCGCGTGCCGCTTCGCTTCTTGCCTGGGTAAGCAGGGCGGCGGCCTCTTCCCTTGCCTGCCGCACGATAGCGCCTGCCCTGGCATCCGCCTGCAGCCGCAGCGCTGCCCTCACCGGCTCGAGCGCGTCCTGCTGCCGCGTGGCGAGGCTCATGACGGCGACCAGGGCTGCGGGTCAGGCAAGATCACGGGCAGCAGGTCCGGCCGGGACGCGAGTTCATCGGACAGCCAGCCCGCCGCCTGCCTGGTCAGGATCACCACGGCGATGTCGGCTGGGAGCGAGAGCCAGCCGCGCACCGCCTCCTGCTGGTCGGGGGCCGGGCAGAGCCAGGCTCCTGCCAGGCCGTAGCCGCTGACGCGGAGCGGCTCCCCGATCACGGCGGCCCTGGCCATGGCCTTACGCCTTTCCGATCAAGATGATCCCGACGATGAGGCCGTAGATCGCGATTCCTTCCGCCAGCCCGACGATGACCATCGACCTGCCGAACAGTTCAGGCCGCTCGCTCATCACCGCCAGTGCTGCCGCGCCCACGTAAGCTACCGCGATCCCGGCACCGATCGTGGAGCCCGCCACAGCGATCGCCGCCCCGATCAGCGCCGCTGACCCGCCGCCCGCCGCTCCGGCGGCCGCCGCGGTTCCTGCGGTCGCCGCGGAACTGGCACCGGCCGGGCCTGCCACGACGACGACCAGCGCGACGGCAGCGGCCAGCACGACCACGCTGACGCCGGCGAGCAGGTAACCGCCGAGCCTGCCATGCCTGACCGCGAGCCTGGCGAGAACGCCGCCCACGGCGATTACCGGCAGGCCGAGCAGCCAGACAGCCATCACGCCTCCTCAAAAGTCGTTTCCTCAAGAATCGTCGCGAGATCATTCATGCCGGACACTGCCATCGTCGATCCTCAGCCGCCAGGGCCGGAAGGCCCGTCCCTGGGTCACGAACACGCGGGAGAAGAGCTCGTAGTACTCAAGCCGCAGCGCCTGAACGGCGGCGACCAGCCCCTCAAGCGCGAAGGCCAGCGCGCTGCCGGCGACGAGCAGCACGATCGCGAGCACGGCAAGCAGGCCGCCGCGATGCCAAAGCGCCCGTGTCCCTTCCCACACGAGCAGCCCGAGCGCGGCATGAGCCAGGCCGAACGCGGCCAGCCGCGCGAACGAGGCGACATTCGAGCCGAGGCGGACAACGAGGTCAAACACCTCGACAGAGGCTTGCATGACGCCGTAGCCGCCGCCACCCGCGGTCACGAGGAATCCTGAGAACGCGAGGCCGAGTGCCGCCGCCGCGGCCGTCAGGCCGCCTATGGCCAGCGGGGGAAGATGGAAATACACGCCGGCGGCTGTGGCTCCGATGGCAGCGAAGAGCGCCGCGCCGGCCAGTCCTGACGGCGAGTAAAGTGCCGCCGCCAGGCCGCCTTCCTGCCACCGGTTAATGAGTCCGAGCAGGTAAGCGCCCGCCAGCAGCACCACGCCGAAGGCCAGTCCTGCGACCATGAGCCGCACCGGGCTGCTGATCGGGTCGAGCCACAGCACAGGCAGCACTCCGGAAGGACCGAAGAACTCGCCGTAGGCGAAACCGAACAAGACCGCCGCCGCGCCGGCGCCGGCCACGAACGGCCAGGCGCCGCGATAACGCCCGGCCAGCCTTGGCCAGCCCGCTGCCATCGCGACCGAGGCGGCGATGAGCAGGAGGCCGTCGCCGACGTCGCCGAACATCATCCCGAACATGAGGGCGTAGGTACTCCACGCCAGCCAGGCGGGATTCACGTCGCGGTATGGCACCGTGCCGTAGGCGGAGACCAGCGGGGTCAGCGCGCGCTGCCCGGCCGAGCCGGCGGTCAGGGTCGGCGGGTCGGCGCCTGCGGGCCACCTGAGGGGCACGACGGCGCATCCGATGTCCGCCAGCGCCGCACCGAGCGGCGCCACCTGGCCAGCCGGCATCCAGCCCGCCAGCGCGCCGGTGCGATTTTCCCGCACCGCGCCCTCGGCGTACTGCCTGAGCTGGTTCTCGCCTGCGATCAGGTCGGCCCGGCCGGCGCCCGCCAGTTCTTCCAGGTCAGGTGCCGCCACGGAGAGGGCCGCCACGACGCCAGCGCTCTCGCCCGCCGCTGGCTGGACAGAGTCGATCTCGACCGTGCCTGCCCGCGCCACCGCGAGCAGCAGGTCGCGGAGCGATCCTGACGGCGCCACCAAGGCGACCCTGGTCATCCTGACCGGGAGCACCCGGTCAAGCCACCTCATCGAACACCTCGATCGGGCCGCCGCCGCGCGCCGCCAGTTCGAGCGCCGACCGCACGCGCCTGGCATCGGCGGCAAGGACCACCGCCGCGCCGATGACCGGCTTGGCGTCGAACCCGGTGCCTGCCAGAAGTTCCTGTCCCTCCCGCTCGGTGCGCCTCCACCAGGCGGTCTCGGCCTGCCAGGCCTGCCAGCCACGATCCTGGTCGCCGAGCACCCAGGTAACGCGGGCGGGGACAGCACGAGCTAGATCAGCGACCGTGACGGCGGCCGCTGCCTCCGGTCCGAGCAACTTCACCGCGACCGCCTGCAGCGCTGAGGCATCGGGCCGCCTGGACTGATGCAGTTCGCCCGCCAGCAGGAGCGCGACGGCGGCCGCCGCCCAGGTTCTCTCCGTGTCCCCGAGCGCGGCGATCCGCTGCGCCCACCTGGCACGGAGGCCGACGGCGAGCAGGTCAGCGGTGTCGCCGCCGGGATCCTGCCACGCCGATGCTGCCAGTACCGACCGCATGGCCGCGGGGTCCTGGCAGGCTCTGAGCCTTGGCCAGGCTGTCGCCAGGGCTCCCAGCTCGAAGTACTCAGCTCGCCGTCCCCCCGCAAGCTCGGCCAGCCGCTCGGTCACGTTGGCGATCTCGAACCAGCCGGCCAGCACGCGCATCAATGGCGTGCCGCCAGGTGGCAGCCAGCCGGCAAGCACCCTCAGATCCCAGAGGACGGCAGCCTCGATGGCGTGCTGCGCGGCAGAAAGCACGTCGGTCAGGCCGGCGTGATCGGATGACCTGCGTTCTTCTGGCAGCCGGTACCCGGTCGAGTCAAGCGCGGACAAGGCGGCGCGCAGCGAGGCGCAGCCAGCGACGCGCCTGGCTTCGCTGGCGCCGATCCGACGGCAGGCAAGTACGCGCGCGCGCACGCTGCCGGCCACCCAGCCGGCGCTCACGGTCCTGACTCAACAAAGTCGATGGCGCGGCTGACCAGCGCCCGAACCGAGGATTCTGCCGGCAGCGACCTGCCTTGCACGGTCCGGGCCGCGGCCTGCGCGAGCCTGGCTTCCTCGGCGTGCGCCGCCGCCATGACGTCATCGGCTGCCGCCTGCCTGGCGGTCTCTGCTCGCCGCCTGCCGTCAGAGGCGATCCGCGCGGCTTCAGCCGCTGCCTCGTTCCTCAGCCTGGCGGCTTCCTGTTCGGCCGCCGCGATAACGCCAGCACACTGATCCGCGGTGCCTGCCAGCATGACGAGCACCTGGTCAAGCTCGGCGGCGAGCGCCGCGGCCTTATCGGCGGGCACAGCCGCCACGGCTGCCGAACCGGGCGCGCCGACCGGCCTGAACCTGGTCAGGAAATCGCTGATTTGCGGCACCGTCTCCTCCGAAGGCGTCGGTCAGCTTCCTGACCACGGACCCTATGGGACCAGGTTTACCAGGATTAAGACAGGTGCTGATGGACCCTGGCCGGCGGGACCTTAGGCCCTGGCATGAACGGCCATGACAGCGGTCAGATGAAGGCGTGGCTACGGCAATCTGCGAAAGGAGATAGTCATGCCCAAACTGGCACACAGGGGATCGAGGTTTCCCGACCTGCTCGACTGGAGCGATTCGCCATGGACGACCATGATGCCGTTCTGGCCGGGTCAGAGCTTCAGGATCGAGGATTTCGAGACCGACGGAAACTACGTGATCCGTGCTGAACTGGCCGGCCTTGACCCGGACAAGGACATTGACGTCGTTGTGCAGGACGGCGTCTTGTCGATCCACGCCGAACGGCGCGAGGAGAAGAAGGAAGGCGGCCGCTCGGAGTTCCGCTACGGCACGCTGACCCGCTCCATGACGCTGCCCGCCGGGGCCGATGCGGGCAAGGTGACGGCAAGTTACGACAAAGGCATCCTCGAGGTCAAGGTGCCGATTTCCGAGGCTGGGTCAGAGGGTATCCATGTAGGGATCGAGAAATCTGACTGACCGCGCGGTAACGCCCGCACGATGACAGCGACAGGCGTGTCATCGGCGGGCGTTTCCTTTGCCAGGGGACGTCGGCGTTGCCGCTGGCTGCTTTAGCCGGCGAGGGGCGGGACGAAGGGCCTGGTCAGAGGTGACGATCGGCAATGGCGGGAGCGCTGGCGCCGGCCGGAGGATGGTGATGGATGGGTGCTGGCCGAAGGTCAGCGCGCGGCGAGGAGGTCGACATGTCAATACGGGTGGGAATCAACGGCTTCGGGCGGATTGGGCGGGCTTTCCTGCGCCGGTCGCTTGAGCTCGGCGAACTGGACGTAGTCGCGATCAACGACATCACGGATGCGCGTACTCTGGCGAGCCTGCTTGAGTTCGACTCGACGTACGGGCGGCTGGCCGTGCCCGTCGGCTACTCCTCAGCGTCGATCGACGTAGGGGGCAGGAAGATCCCGGTGCTTTCCGAGCGTGACCCGGCCAGCATCGACTGGGGCGGCCTCGGGGCAGAGATCGTGATCGAGTCGACCGGCAAGTTCCGTGCCAGGGACGACGCGGCACTGCACTTGAAGGGCGGCGCCCGTAAGGTGCTGCTCTCCGCGCCTGGCAAGGGCGCCGACGCGACGATCGTGATCGGCGTCAACGACGGGGAGTATGACCAGGAACGTCACGACGTGATCTCATGCGCCTCCTGCACCACTAACTGCGTGGCCCCGATGGCGAAGGTGCTCAACGACGCGTTCGGGATTGAGACCGGGCTGATGACGACCGTGCATGCCTATACAGGCGATCAGATGCTGCTCGACGGGCCGCACAAGGATCTTCGCCGCGCCAGGAGCGCGGCTGTCAGCATCGTGCCCACGACGACAGGCGCGGCCAAGGCGACAGGTCAGGTGATTCCTGAACTGGTTGGCAGGCTCGACGGGGTCGCGCTGCGGGTTCCGGTCGAGGATGGCTCGCTCACCGACCTGACCGCCGTCCTCGGCAGGAATGTCACGACCGACGAAGTGAACAAGGCCTTCCGTGCCGCGGCCGAGGGCAGCCTTGAGGGCGTGCTGCGCTACAGCACTGACCCGCTGGTGTCACGCGACATCATTGGCGATCCCTGCTCCTGCGTCTTCGACGCGCCGCTGACGCAAACGTCGAGGTCGCTGGTCAAGGTGTTCGGCTGGTACGACAACGAGTGGGGCTATACCTGCCGCCTCGCCGACCTCGCTGTCATCGTCGGAGCAAGGCTCTAAAAAGAAAGAAGATGAGCAAAGATGGCCAAGAACATCCTGCTGGCCGTTGACGCGCAGCAATACGCACCGGAAGCCACCGAGATGGCGCTCGCGCTCTGGCACGGCCCGGAAGACAAGATCATCTTGCTGCATGTGCATGAGTTCGCCGTCGGCCGGTTCGGCCGGCTCCAGGTTGACTGCCCGGAAGGCGTCGCCGAGCACCTGATCGCGAACATCGAGAAGACGATGACCGAGTCAGGGATCACCGTGAGCGCGGAGATACGCGAGACTCACGTCGGTCACATCGCGCGGGCTATCGTCGAGGCTGCGGACCAGCACAATGCCGCGATCATCGTGCTCGGCTCCGCCCGCAGCACCGACTTGCCGCACATTCCGTTCGGCAGCGTCACGCACAAGGTGCTGCACCTGGCGAAGCGGCCGGTCATGACAGTGCCGAGGCACGAGGTACCCGTCCCCGCTCAGTCAGCGCAGCCCGTCGCGGCGGCGGCGTCCTGAGCAGCGGCCAGTTCGGCAAGCACGGCTTCGGCCAGGCCTGGCAGGGCGGCTGTCACCGCCGCCGACAGGCCAGGGCCGAAGCCGTCGTCTTCGGCTTCGACCCCGTAGATCACCAGTCGCCCCGGCATGCGGCCGAGTGCCTGGCCCAGCTTCACCGTCTCGGCGATCCCGAGCCCGTGCGTGCTCGCCTGGCCAGCTTGCGGCCAGATCCCTGTTTCCGCGATCCGGTGGATCCGGCCAGGCACCGGGTTTTCGCACCAGAGGGCATCGACCACGATCGCGAGTCCGGCGCCTGCCCAGGCATCGAGCAGGAAACCAGGGTCGCCGTCTGAGCTGAGGACCGTCACGTCAGGCAAGCCGCGCTCGCCGAGGATCTCGGCGAGGGCAGGCCCGATGCCGTCGTCCCTGCGAAACGCATTGCCGACCCCGAGTACCACGGCGCTCACCGGCGCTCGACCGTCAGCTTGAGAAAGTGCGTGGAACAGGAGATGCAAGGGTCGTAGTTCCTGATCGTCCGCTCGCACCGAGCGGTCAGTTCGTCGTCGCCCAGGTCAATGCCCGCGGCGGCGACGGTGAGCAGATCCGCCTCGATGGCGGCCTGGTTCTGCGACGTCGGCGGCACGATCACCGCGGCTTCGATCCGGCCGGCGCCGTCGAGGCGGTACCTGTGATACAGCAGGCCCCTGGGCGCCTCGCTCACGCCGTGGCCGGTGCCTGCCGCGGGCGGCACCTCGACACTTGCCGGATCGGGACGCTCGTAGCTGCCGATGATCGCGAGCGCCTGGTCCACCGCGTACACGATCTCGACCGCGCGAACCACGATGCTGCGGTAAGGATTGCGGCAGGTGTCACCGAGCCCGGCCGCCGCTGCGGCTTCACGTGCGATGGGGGAGAGCCTGGCCGAGCTGATCGTGTACCTGGCGAGCGGCCCCGTGAGGTATGCCTCGCCTTCCATGGCGGCGTGGAGCGCGGTCGAGTGCGGCACCTGGTGCTCGGCCACGTGCTGTGCGAACTCAGCAGGCGGGAAGCGGCGGCCGCTGGCGGAAGCGATCTGGCCTGACTCGATCGCGTACCGGTCAGGTTCCGCGGCGGCAAGCAGGTCGCAGCCGACCTCATGGTCAGGGAAATCGAATCCTGCCACCCATTCAGCGGTCGCCAGCGCGTCTTCGAGCGCCTGCCTGAGCTGCGCGGCCAGCGGGGCGAGCTCGGCCTTGGCCGGCGCCCGGTAGAAGCCGCCTACCTTGGTGTTGACGGGATGGATCGCCCGGCCGCCGATGGCCTCGAGTACCGCGTTGCCTGCCTTCTTGAGCCGCAGGCCGCGCTCGACGGCGGCTCTGTCGGATTTCGCGAGCGCGACCGCGTCCGGATAGCCGAGAAAGTCAGGTGCGTGCAGGAGGTAGATATGCAGTGCGTGGCTCGAGATCCACTCGCCGCAGTAAAGGAGCCTTCGCAGCGCGGCGATCGCAGGCGGCACCGTGACTCCGCAGGCGTCCTCGATCGCCAGCCAGGCCGAGGTCTGGTAGGCCACAGGGCAGATGCCGCAGATCCGGGAGGTGATGTCGGGTGCCTCAGAATGCTGGCGGCCGCGCAGGAACGACTCAAAGAATCTCGGCGGTTCGTAGATCCGGAGTTGCGCGGCGGTGACCGAGCCATCTTCGACGACGACGCGCAGCGCGCCCTCTCCCTCGATCCTGGCGAGCGCCCGAACCTGAAGTTCCCTGTTCACAGCGCCTCCCGACTCACAGGCCCTCCCGCGCGAATCCGGGCGCGGCGACGTTGAACGTGCTGAAAACCAGGTCGACTTCCCGTGAACTCAGGCCGCACTGCCGTAGCTGGCGGATCAGGGGAGGCAGGTTGGCGCCGGTCATCGGGCCGAAGCAGCCGTAGCAGCCGCGGCTCACTGCCGGGCAGAGCGCCCCGCAGCCCGCGTGGGTCACCGGGCCAAGGCACGGCGTGCCGTCCGCGACCATGACGCAGGTCAGCCCGCGCCGCTTGCACTCGGTGCAGACGCTGGTGTCTGGAATGCCAGGCTTGCGCCCAGACAGGTACGCCGTGATCAGCTCGAGAAGCTGGCGCTTGTCGATCGGGCAGCCGCGCAACTCGAAGTCAACCTTGACGTGATCGGCGATCGCCGTGGAGGTCGCCAGGCTGTCGATGTACTGGGGGCTGGCGTAGACGGCGGAGCGGAAATCCTCGAAGTCAGCGAAGTTGCGCAGGGCCTGGATGCCACCGCTGGTCGCGCAGGCGCCGATCGTGACAAGCACCTCCGACTGCTCGCGGACCTCGCGGATCCGCACCGCATCGGCCGGCGTCGTGATCGAGCCTTCGACAAGCGACAGGTCGTAAGGCCCGGGCAGCACCTCGCTCGAGGCTTCGAGGAACCGCGCGATCCGCACGTTCGCGGCAAGTGCGAGCAGTTCGTCCTCGCAATCGAGCAGCGTGAGCTGGCAGCCGTCGCAAGAGGCGAACTTCCAGACGGCGAGGGTCGGCATCTCATCCATCAGATCTCAGAGCTCCCTGACCGCGAGCAGCGGCTCCGCCAGCCCGTAATCCACTACAGGGCCATCACGGCAGACCAGCAGCGGCCCTAGCTGGCAGTGCCCGCAAAGGCCGACGCCGCATTTCATGTTCCGCTCAAGCGAGATCCTGATCGCGCTGGCCGGGACCAGCTTCGCCAGCAGCGTCTTTGCCGAGAAGCGCATCATCGGCTCCGGGCCGCACAGGAAGGCGATGCTTCGCCGCGGCTCCACTCCAAGCCGGGCGAGCGGCTCGGTCACGAAGCCGACCTGGCCGTGCCACTTCGCGGCCGGCTGGTCGATGGTCAGCGTTACCTCCAGGCGCTCATCGGCGGCCCAGGCCGCGAGCTGGTCACGGAACAAGAACTCCTGCGGGCTCCTTGCTCCGGCGATCAGTACTACCCGGCCGAAGTCCGCTCGCCTGGCCAGGGCACCGAGCACGACAGGCCGCAGCGGCGCCAGGCCAACCCCGCCGGCCACGATCACCAGGTCGTGACCGGCTGCCGAGTCCAGGTCCCAGCTCGTGCCGAAGGGACCGCGCACGCCGACCACGTCGCCCGGTTCAGACCTGCACAGCGCGCGGCTGACCGCTCCGACATCCCTGATGGTCGAAGTGAGCGTGCCGTCGCCAGCGGCCGGGTCACCGCTCACCGAGATCGCGATCTCGCCTGCTCCCTGCCGGTACAGCATCGTGAACTGGCCAGGCAGGAACGCCGGCAAAGCCTCGCCGACCGGCTCGAGGCGAAGTGACACCGAGTCGCTTGTTTCCTGCGTAGCCGCGGCGACCCGGTAGCGGGCAGGCAGCATGGGGTCAGCGTTCACGCGGGTTCCCGTACAGGTCAAGCAGCCGTGACCGGGTGCTCTGCAGCCGTGCCACGACGACTTCGAACAAGGTAAGAGCCAGCGGGTACCCGAGCGCGGGATCGGCCTCGGCGAGCGCCTGCAGTTCAGCGGTGTCGAGTTCCACCGCTGTCACGCTGGTCAAGGCTGTCGCAGTGAACTGCCAGTAGTGGGGCGGCACCAGCCAGGACCAGCCAAGCACGTCGCCGGGACCGAGCGTCTGCACGGTCACCTCGCCCCTGCCCGGAATCTCGGTACCAAGCGCGACGTGACCAGTCCTGATCAGCCAGCATCCGGACGCGGGCTCCCCTTCCGCGAACAAGGTCGCCCCGGCAGGGATGCTGACCTCGGCTGCGGTCAGCGCGATCGCGGCACGGTGCTCGGGACTCAGCCGGTCGAACGCGGGAAAGCCAGTGAGCAGCCCGGCGCTAGTCAACGGAATCACCCTCGTCACGCAACGCGGCCAGCGTGGCGATCTCCTCCGTGATGTCAATCCCCACAGGGCACCAGGCGATGCAACGACCGCAGCCGGTGCAGCCGGAACTGCCGAACTGATCGTGCCAGGTGCCGAGCTTGTGGCTGATCCACTGCCGGTACCTGCTCTCTCCTGAGGAGCGGACGCTGCCGCCGTGCAGGTAGGAATAGTCGAGTTCGAAGCAGGACGCCCAGTGCTGCCACCTTTCCGCGTGCTCGCCGGTCAGGTCGGACACGTCCTCAGTCGTGGTGCAAAAGCACGTCGGGCAGACCATCGTGCAGTTTCCGCAGGTCAGGCATCGTTCAGCGACCTGAGTCCACGACGGTGACTCCCGGCTGGCGGCCAGCAGGTCGCGCAGGTCGAGCGCGGGCATCTCCCGTCCCATCCGGTCAGCGGCCGCCGCGACGGCGGCCCTGGCCGCGGACGCCTCTGACTCGGCGGCTGGCCGGTGACCGATCCTGGCGAGTACCTGTTCGCCTGCCTCCGTGCCGGTATCGGCAATGAAACGGTGCCCTCGGTCATCGATCTGCTCGGTGAGGGCGAGGTCATAGCCAGGACCTGGCTCGGGGCCCGTGCCCATCGAGGCGCAAAAGCACACGCCTCCCGGTTCCGTGCACCCCGCGGCGACCACGAACAGGCCACGGTAGCGTCGTGCGAACGAGCGGTCTGGGCGGGCGCCGCGGCCGAGCACCCCGTCGAGCGTGGCGATCGCCGCCAGGTCGCAGCCGCGCACCCCGATAAAGGCCAGGGGACGGACCGCTTCCTCAGCAGGATGGAAGCCCTCGGCATCCGCCGACCAGAGCTTGCGATGCGCCGGGTGCAGGAACTGCTTCCACGACTGCGGCCCGGCCGAGTGAGAAAAGACCGCCTCGTCCTCGCGCCTGCGCAGCCGGTAAGATCCAGGAGCCGTATCAGCGGCCCACCCAGACGCCAGGTCAGCGCCCGAGCTCAGCTCGGCCAGCACGATCGCGCGGTCCTTCAGAACCGGTCCGACTACCTGGTACCCGTCCGCGATCAAGATCGCGACGAGTTCGTCAAGGCCATCCCTCGTCAGGACCACAGGCGCCGCCATAGTCAGTCAGCTTGCCGCACCAGGCAGGCCCTCGTAAGGGCCTTAGGTCCGCAGCCGGCCAAGACTTTACGCCCGCGTGCTCGAGCGCGTTTTACCTGGCGTGGATGACGCCGACCGGGCATCGGGCGTAGGTGAGCGCGGCCAGGCCGACCGAGCCGATCGTCATCTGGTCGATGCCGCCACGGCCGCGTGCGCCGACGACGAGGAGTTGCGCGCCGGCCGCGGCTTCGAGCAGGGCCTGGCGCGGCGGGCCTTCGGAAAGCTCGCACCTGACGGTAAGGTCCGGGTTGCCTAGCTTGCAGCGGGCTACCTGGTCCTCGAACTCCCGCCTGATGCAGCCGGCCGCACCGAGGACGCCTGCCGAGTCGGCCAGCCCGCAAACGGCGATCAACGGGCTCTGCCTGAGCACCGCCTCCTCCGCGGCGAAGGTCATCGCGGCAAGCGACTCGCGCGATCCGTCGGCTCCGACCACAACCGGTCGCTTTGCCATGCCGGGAACGGGCTGCCAGTGTCCGCGCACCACCACGATCCGGCCGAGACCATGAGCGGCGACCCGCAGGCTCACCGAACCAAGGGGCACGGCGGGCATGAGGTCTCTGTCGCCTCCGCGTGCACCGAGCACCACCATGTCGGCGTCGGAGGACAGGTCGCAAAGTACCCGCGCGGCCGAACCGGTCAGCGGCAGCGACCGCACCCGGTCGCCTGCCAGTTCGCGGGCCGCGGCCTGCGCCGTCCTCAGCATTGACTCGGTTTCCCCGGTGTCAGGTACGCCCGCGACGCACACCGTCAGCAAAGTCCCCCTGGCTGTGGCTTCCTTGGCCGCCCACTTCATGGCACTGCAAGAGTCGGGCGAGCCGTCGTAGCCGACGACCACTCCATAGGAACCGCTAACCTTGCTGCGCACGTCAACCCCCGCTGAACTAGACGCAACTGTCCTCGTATACCAGCAAAGCACTCGGGGCTCGGCCGTCAGCAGAGCCCTGGGTCCCGCCCGCCAGGGTCCAAAGTCCGTCTTCGCGCCAATCAGGGACGAAGGTCCTGCTGTACCTGGCGTTTGCCCCTGCCGCCCGGCCCGACGGTGCGGAACGCTGATTCCTGGCAGCGTTATCCGCGGGTCGCTACTCCGCCGATGACCGCCGCAGAAGTGAGCGATCAGGTCATTGAGACGATGATCATCACCGCGCTGCTGTTCGCCGAGGCCTTTGGCCTGTTGCTGTGCGGGCTGCACTGGGCGCTGAGCCGTCGCCGCCTCGCCGCCTGGGACGCCGAATGGGAATCTATCGACCCATTGCGGACACGCCTGACGGAGTAGCGCCGCCTGCCGGGCGCCGTCACGGAAGCAGCCGGGTCCGGGATGCGGCGCGTTCCGGGCATTTTGCCCGGGGCGTACAGCATCGCTGACTAGTTGTTGTCGTTCGCCGGCCGGGGCCGGGGACATCGGTGGCTACCTGATGCTGTTCCCGTAGCGTCGCGGGGCCACCGATGCTGTTCGCGCCGAGCGGGTTACCGCGTCGGTGGCTACTTGATGCTGTTGCCGGGGGGGCGGGGCGGCGGGGGGCGGAGCGGGCGGGGCGTTGCCGGGGGGCGCGGTGGGG
>DATJLT010000014.1:0-22139 GCA_035509195.1 Streptosporangiaceae bacterium
ACCTGCAGGTGAAGGGTATGACTGAACGTATCTGGCGACTCTGGCGCGCGAACGGGCACGTCAGGCCACAGATCGGAAGCTTCGGCGAGCATCAGCGCCGCGTCGCCGATGCCAAGTTCGGCGTGGCCGATCGTGCCGTCCGCGTTCACGTATGGCTCGCCTCGGCGCTGCGCGCCGAAAACCTCGGCGTACCAGTCGAGAGCGCGCCTGGCGTCGGACACCATGATGTACGGAGTGAGCGCAGGCGGCCAGGCTGGCTCCCGTGCGTCTCTGATCGTGATGGTCTGGTCAGACATTGTTCCTCCAGTGGTTGCCAGGACCTCCCTTGCCAGCCGCATCCGCAGCCGTCCGGCGAAGTCAGGGTCGGGACTGACCGGGGTGACTGGCTCGCGCAGAGCCTCGAACGGATCGGTCACAGCCAGCCCTCCTCGGCCTCATAGATCCGGCGGAAGGCGGCCCGGGCTCGTACCAGCAGCGCCTCGGTCGCGTGCACCGTTCTGTCCAGGTGCCTGGCCACCTCGGGCACCGGCAGCCCGTCGAGGTAGCGCAGCGTGAGGGCGGCCCGGTGATGCGGCCCGAGGCGGCCAAGCACCTCTTGAGCCCGTATCCGGTCGACCACCGTGTCCCACGGGTCGTCAAGGCCGGCCGGCTCTCGGTCGAGCACACGCAGCCCGTGCTGTTCCCGCGCGACTCGCCGCCAGTGATCGGCCAGTTTGTGCCTGGCTACCCCGATCAGCCAGGGCACAGAGGGATCCGGGGCATTCGGCTTGCGGACCGCGTCAACGGCGGCAAGGAACGACTCGGCCGTAAGGTCCTCGGCCAGGCCGGAGTCGCCGCACCTGGCGAGCAGGTAGCCGTAGACGTGCGGCAGCGCATCGTCGTACAACTCAAGCAGCCCGAGTGCCGGGTCGGGCCGCACCCGCGGGTTTGTCACACCCCCATAGTCGTCCCGCAAGCCAGAACTCCGACGGGCAAACACGGCACGAGTGCCGCGTCATCTTTGACGCGGCACTCGTGCAGACCGTGCCCGGTTACCCGGCGGCGGTGGCGATGTACGTCGGGTCCACGTAGGTCCCGCCGTTCTCCACCAGGTTGTAGTCGTTGTTCTCATCGATCGAGGCGGCCTGGATCGCGCCGCCTCCGGTAGCCGAGATGAACGTCTGGGCGCTCACCGGGGAGTTAGTACCTGTCACGATCATGGTCAAGGTGATCTCTGACGACGCGCCAGCGGCGAGCGTGAATCCAGCATTGGACCAGCAAATGGCCTTGGCGCGGGAGCAAGACCACCCGGTGCCAGATTCCGACTTCGCGGTGAAGCCGGCCGGCAGGTTTGTCGTGACCGTGATCTGCCCGCTGGTCGCGGCGTATCCGGTGTTCGCCACGGTGATCAGGTAACTGTCCTTGGCCGTCTTGCCGCCGGTGATGAACGGCGCGTAAGGCACGCCAGCCGCCGTGTCGATACTGGTCACGGTGAGCTGGGCACGCTGGCCGATGGTAGTGGTGTCGGTCCCTGTGGCGGTGCCGCCGTTACCCCCACCGGAGACCGACACCGAGTTGGTGACGGAGTGCTGTGCGTTGTTCGCCACGGCCACGTCCAGCGTGATGGCCGGGTAAGACTTGCCTGCACCGAGCGAGTCGAAGCGGTAGCAGGTCGGGTCGGGCTCGTAGTTGTTGACGATCGTGCTGTGCCGGGCCGCCGTCGTCGGCGGCAGGGTGGCCGGCGCCAGCGTGCAGGTCCACCCGGTGCCGCTCATCTCGGTCGGAGTGAGGCCAGCAGGGAGAGTGTCGGTAACGACGACCATGCCGCTGGTCGCGCCAGAGCCAGAGGCGTTGGACACGGTCAGCGTGTAGGCGTCGCCGGCGTCACCCTGCGAGAAACCGCCAGAGTGAGCGCTGGAAACCGACAGCGAAGGAGCGGCCGGCGGCGACGGTGGCGTACCCGCCGTACCGGTCTGCGTGATCGTGGTCGGGTCGGTGCCGGTCTGGCCGCCACCGGCTGTGGAGGAGTTGGCACCCGTCGTCATGCCGCCGCCAGCGACCGTTACCGAGTTCACGACCGACGCAGGGGCGTTGGCCGCGACCGAGACGGTCAGCGTGATCGGCGGGTAAGAGGAACCTTCGGCCAGCGCGTCGCTGCGGTAGCACGTCACCGCGGCCACATCGCACGTCCAGCCGGTACCGCTCATGCCCGTCGCGGTCAGGCCCCACGGCAGCGAGTCGGCGACCGTGACGAGCCCGTAAGAAGGTCCGCCGGTCGTCGAGTTCTGGCCGATGACGTTCTTGACCGTCAGCGTGTAGTTGTCGGAAGAGTCGCCTTGGGCGAACGACCCTGAGTGCGCGCTTGTCGCGGTGAGGTCGGGCGACTGAAGGATCGTCGCCGACGCGGTGACCGAGGCCGGGGAGGCCGCGTCACCGCCGCCGCCGATCACGACGGTCTGCGTGCCGGTCGCCGGAGCATTCACGGAAGTGCTCGCGACCAGCGTGATCGGCGGCTCCTCGCCGTTCTCGCCCTGAAGCACGTCGGAGCGGTAACAGGTGTCGGCGGGCTCGGTCACCGGTGTGGTGATCGCCGCCAGGTTGCACGTCCAGCCGCTCCCGTACAGCGCGGTGATGGCCTGCCCGGTCGGCATGCCGCTGAACGTGGCCGTGATCGGCGTCGAGGCGTTGCCGTTGGTCGGGGCGCCGCCCTGGTTGATGACGGTGACCTGGTACTGGTCGGCGCCGTCGCCCTGAGTGAACGCGCCGTCCGTGGCGTCGTCCGCGGTCAGGTCGGGCAGCCCGATGACGGGCGTCGCCGTCGACGCGGTCGCGGTCGGCCCGCCAGAGGCGCCGCCCGTGACCGTCACGGTGTTGGTGACGTGCAGCCCGTCGGTCGACTCCTGCGTGCCGAAGCCGGCCGTGCGGGGAAGGGACACGGTGAGCGTGATCGGCGGGTAAGACTGCCCTGGCTGGAGCACGGCAGGTCCGCCGGCGTTACCGCCGGATTCCGTGCAGGTCTCGGTCGGGTCGTTGCTGGTGTCGCAGGTCCATCCGGTACCGCTGATCGACTGCATGCTGATGTTCGGGTCAACCACGTCGGTCAGCGTGACCGGCGTGGTTCCGTCGGTCGGCGAACTGCCGTTGTTGGTGACCGTGATCGTGTAGGTGTCTGCCGAGTCGCCCTGAGTGAAGCCGGACGCCGCCGACGTGATCTTCCAGCCAACCCCGCCAGCGTTCGACGAGGTCACGAACGCCGTCGAAGGCCCTGAGCCGGTGTTCGGCGTCGCGCTGCCCGTGTCGCCTGGCGTGCCGTTGGCGATGCCGAACTGCTGCACGCCTCCGGCTGACTCTGCGGAGTTAACCGCGTTGACCGCCGCCTGCGTCTGCGGGGCGGCGAACACCGCGTTGGGCACGTTCCAGCCGTAAACGCTCACGACCGGGCTTGCGCTGCCCAGCGCTGACGCCGCGTACGTCGCGGTGAGGGTCTGCGACTGACCAGGCCAGAGCGTGATGTCGTTATCGCTCCAGTCGACGGGCAGTACCTCGTTGTCGCCGGACTGCGCGGTGCCGTCAGGGTTGCCCTTCCGCACGTCCGCGCGGAGGAAGAAGGACACCGCCGAGTTCGACGACGGGTTGGTGAGCACCACGGTGGTGGTCAGCTTGCCGCCGGCGGCTGGCTGCGTGTCGGCCGCGACCTGGACGCCCTCGGACGCGAGCGACTGCAGCGCGGTCATGTCCGCGTACTGGCTGAGCGCGGAACCATTGTCGGCCTGCGGGTTGCCTTCTGTGGTGTTCCAGTTGATGACGTCCTGCTGTGTCGACAGCCAGTAGACGTTGCGGTCAACTACGTTGCCGTTCTGGCGCAGGATCACTTCGACGAAGTAGGTCTGCGCCGGGGCCGGCGGCGTGGTCGTCGCCGGGACTTTAGGCGTGAGAACCCCGTTGTCCACCTGCTGAGGCTGCAGCGACAGCGGGCTTGACGTGGTCTGGTCGTCGAGCACGTTGCCGTTGATGCCGTAGACCTTCGACTCGACCGACAGGCCGGTCTGCTTGACGCCGCTGAGGTTGTCGACCGCGACGCCACCGGTGTCGTAGGCGTAGATGACGTGCAGGGTCTCGTTGGCCTTCTTGGCGCCGAAGTAGCTGCCTGCCTCGTCGTAGTCGCTGTTGTAAAGATCCCAGAGCAGGGTCGGCCAGCCCTTGTTGAGCTGCCAGTACACCGTGCCCGTCGACGGCGTCGGTGAGTTGTTCCAGTGGTCGATGAACGACTCGAACTGTGCCCTGGTGTCCTCGTAGTTCTGCACCTGGGCCTCCTGCACGAACTGCGGCAGGCTGCTCCACGCGCCGTACCTGGCCTTGATCGCGGTGTCCAGGTTGTCAAGCGTCCCGAACGAGTAACCGGAATGCGCACCTGTCGTCGATTCGTAGTTCGTGTGGTACTGATGCGCGTCAGGTGACTGCCAGAGCGAGGCCTGGTCGGTGGGCGACATGAACCGGTCGATCGAATCGATCGTGGGCACTGTGTCCCCCGAGCCCTCTTCAGAATCAAAGCCCCATGATCCGCCAACATTCGTCAGCGTACTGTCATCATCGTTGCCGTTGTTGCTGGCGTGAGTGGTGTCGTACCAGTAGTCCGGCGGTACCCAGTCGTAAGGGCCCTCCTTTTCACCAGACGGGCCGAGAATTCCGCTCACGTTGTACTCGGCCGAGCTGATGTTCGGGTCCTGGAAGCCTGACTGGCTGAAGCCCTCGGTCGAGGCGACTTCCTGCTCTGGGATGGGGTTGTTGTCGCTCCAGCTGAAGTTGATCACGCTGGGGTGGTCGCGCAACTGCTCGCCGATCGTGAGCGACGACTCATACATCACGTGGTATTCCTGCGAGCTGACGCCCTTGCCGCTCGAGGACGGCGCCCACTTGTCGCAGCACTGGAAGCCCGCGTCGACCAGGATGCCTGCCGCGTCCATCTGGTTGTAGAAGTCCTGCGGCATTTCCTTGCCCTCTGTCCTGATGCCGTCCAGGCCCATGCTCTTGATGAGCGTGATCTGGTTGGCCAGGTCGGAGGAGGAGTAGTGCAGGAACAGGTTCTCCGACCAGCCGCCTGCGCGGTAGTCGAAGGGAACGCCGTTGATCTCGAAGACGCGGGCGCCATCGGGCTCGGAAGCGGACGGAGCGGTCAGGTACGTCGTCACCGACCTGATGCCGAAGGTCACCGCCTGCGCGGCGTCTGAGACCACTCCGCCGTCGGAGACCGACGCCGTCAGGGTGTAGAGCGGCTGGCCTCCCATTTGATATGGCCACCACAGTTGCGGGTGGTTAATCTGGAGTACCCGGTACTTTTTTGGCAGAAATGTAATGGTTTCCGAGGCACCGGCCGCGACTTCGACTTTCTTGCTTACGGAGACCGGCTGCCCGCCGCCGCCTGGCGGCACCACCCAGGCCGTGACCACGCCATCCTGCGGCCGGGTCGTGTTGTTGGTGACGTCCGCGTGCACGGTAAGAGCGGCCGAGCTCATGTCGGTCGCGTCATCCTGCGTGACGTAGGCGTTGCTGATGCCGAGCGCGTCGGAAATGTGAAGCTGGACAGGGAACTGCACGCCGGTGTTGTTGTCCGGTGGTATCTGGTTCCAGTCCACGTCGTCGAGTGTGAACATCGCGCTCGGGTTGTTCGGGAACAGTTCGAGTGCCAGCGAGTTCGTGCCCGACTTGAGCAGGTTGGTCACGTCGAAGGTGTAGGAGGTGTAGTCGCCTTCGACCGTGGCCTCCGTCGCGACCTCGGTGCCGTTCACCCAGACGTCGGCCTGGCCCATGACGCCGTTGATCACGAGCCTCGCGTCCTGGCCTGACTGCAGGTGCTCGGTGAAGTCGGTCCTGAACCACCACGGCACGTCAAACAGCGGATTCGTGTCCGCGCCGATGCTGGTCTGCGGGTTGCCGAAGCAAAGCTGCATGTTGTTCGAGTAGTAGACGCTGGACGGGCTGTCGCTGCTCTGGTTGACCGGCTCGAGCGAGGGGTCATCGGGGCAGATGCCGCTCTGAAGCAGCGCCTCGACCTCGGTGCCGACCGCCCCGGCGTCGTCTGTCGATACCGGGAGCCAGCCGTTGGTGCTGAAACCCGGCGTCGAGATCTGCGCGCCGGACTGAGTCGCACCGTTATCTGTGGTCCATGAGGTGGTCGCCGCGCTTGACTGGACTTCCCAGCCGCCGAGGCCGAGCGTGCTCAGCCCGGTACCTGACCCGCCAGGGCTCGTTCTTGCCGGCACCGCCTTTGCCCCCGTGGCGGCGGCTGCTCCGGTGGCCGCGACGGCGCCCGGGACCTGGCTGACCGTGGAAAGCACCAGCGCCGAACTCGCTACCAGGCAACTTACGGCGAAGCCAATATGTGATCTCGATGATCTCGCGCGCATGCGCGCCTCCTGTGTCCGCCCCGACCCGACATCAGCGTTAGCACCGCGGCGGCCAGGCGAGCGCCGCCGCTTGCCGCACAATTCTTTGCAACGTGCAAATAATGCTTGGCACGAACTATAGCTATCGGCCGCTTGGCGTACAAGACCTAACGAACGCCCGATTCGCCCGTCCGTTTCGGCGGCCGATGCGCACAGGAGGTCAGCCCGATGCGGCCAGTTCCCGATCCGGGCAAATCCGGCTAATCGCCAGGCCCAGCAGCAACAAGCGACCACCGATGTCGTTGGTCCGGGCCGGCTGACAGCAACGCTGGCTACTTGATGTTGTGCGCAGAGCATCAGGTAGCCAGCGTTGTCGTTGCCGTCGCGCCGGGTTACGACATCAAGTGGTCAGCGATGCTGTAATTCCCCCTCGCTGGCACGACGCGGGGGCTCCGCGCGACCGCGGAGGGCGCCGCGGGACAGGTGCTGTGGCAGATCCTGCTCAGAGACCATCGCAAGGGCGCGGGCGATCGCGCCGATCACGGTCGCGTTCGGCCCGAGGTCGGAGATCACGATCTCCGGCGCGCTGAAGACCTGCCCGGCGACGAGATCGCGAAGCTCGCCGAGCCACGGCCGCAAGGCACGGCCAATGCTGCCGTCCAGGATGACTCGGTCAGGATCGATCAGCGACGTCGTCCCTGCTACCGCAGCCGCCACGTCATGTACGAGCTCGCGGACCACGCGATGACCGACCGCGTCGCTGACGGCAGCGGCCTTGAAGATGTCGGCGACCGCGAACGACGCCGTCGGCAGCGACGTGGGTTCACCGGCCGCGATGAGGGCGGCGGCTCTAGCGCGAAGCGCCGGCCCCGATGCCACGTCCTCGAACCCGGTCGCCCCGTCCGTGTTTCCGCGCCAGATCGGGAAGTAAGCCATCTCACCCGCGGCGTTATGCCTGCCCCTGATCAGGTGCCCGTCCATGACGATCGCACCGCCGATGCCGGTGCCAAGCGACATCAGCACGAACGAGCTGACCCCGCGCCCGGCGCCGCGCCAGGCCTGGCCAAGGGCGCCGAGGTTGACGTCGTTGTCGACCTCGAACGGCTCGGCCAGGCTATCCCGCAAGATGCCGAGCAGGTCGAATCCCTGCCAGTGCACGTTGGGGCCCGCGGTCGCCAGCCCCGTCGCGGGATCGATAAGCGCCGGAATCCCGACCACCAGCGCCCGCACCGGCCGGTTCAGCTCAGCGGCTCGCGCCTTGAGCGCCGCGATGCAGTCGAGCAGCACGCCGGCCGCGTTCTGCCCGGCTCCGGCCAGCCGGAAGTCCTCGGCGACCGTGCCGCCGGCCAGGTCGGCCAGCGCACCGTGGCACTTGGTTCCGCCCAGGTCGACGGCGATCACCGCGCCTGCCGACCCGACGAACTCAAGTATCGAGGGTGTCCGCCCGCGTGCCGCCGACTCGCCAGGCAACTCGGCGACGCTTCCCGAGGCGATCAGCCGCTTGATGATCCGGCTCACCGAGGCGTCGGAAAGCCCGAGCTCTCTGGCGAGCTGACTGCGCGTGGTCCTTCCCTGCGACCGCACCGCGTCGAGCACCAGGAACGTATTCAGCTCGGCGATATTGCCGACGTCCATGACGGCACCCTCCGCGCGCTGCCGCCGAACAAGATCAGATGACTAGCCGAGGATACGGTGCCCGTTGAAGATCCCGAGTTCTTCCCTGTACAGCTCGAGCCCGACCCCGTTGGGGTCACGGAAGTACATGCTGTCGAGCACGCCGCGGTCAGGCCCGAGGTAGTCCACGCCGGCCTCGTCAAACTTCTTCTTCGCGGCGTCGAACTGCTCCTGCGAGATCGAGATCGCCAGGTGCTGCACGCCGCCGATGGTCTCCTGCCAGGCGGGATGCTCGTGTCCTGGGAAGTCGAAGAAGCCGAGCAGGTTGCCGTTGCCGATGTCGAAGAAGAAGTGGTTCGAGCCCGCGTAATCACGGTTCTCAACGAGCTCGACCAGCGGAAACCCGAGGAAGTCCTGGTAGAACTTGATCGTCTCCTCGGTGTCACGGCAGATCAACGCCAGATGATGGACGCCTTGCACGGTCGTATGCGGTCGGCTCGACTCAGGTCTCAGGTACTTTTCGCGCAGTTCCTCGCGACGGGCGCGGATCTGCTCGAGTTCCTTACCTTCTGGCTGCGGCACGACTGCCTCCTGGGTCGCGATGCCTGGCATCTTCCACCTAACCAGTGTCGCAGGCTGTCAAGTTAGGCGGGGCAACCGACACAAGCACCCAATTGACAGTTACTATCAAGAGTTACTAACATCTTTTTGTAGCTGCCTCTCGAAAGAGGGTTCCTGTCATGGCTGAGTCGGATACCCGCCGGTGGTGGGCACTTGGCGCTCTGTCGCTCAGCGTCCTCGTCGTCGCTCTTGACCTGTTCGTGCTGACGCTGGCGCTGCCCACGCTTTCCGCGGACCTGCACGCCTCCTCAGGCGACCTGCAGTGGTTCGTCGTTTCCTACAGCCTGGTCCAGGCGGCAGCCTTGCTTCCCGCCGGACTTCTCGCCGACAAGATCGGCCGCAAGCGGATCCTGCTCGGCGCGCTAGTGCTGTTCGGGCTTTCCTCGCTAGCGTGCGCGTACTCCACGTCTTCTGGCGAACTGATCGCGGCACGCGCCGTGCTCGGCCTCGCCGGTGCCGTGATCTTGCCGATAGCGCTCGCGGTGCTCCCCGTGATGTTCACGGCGGAGGAGCGGCCACGCGCGATCGCCGTCGTCGGCGGGTCGACCTTCCTCGGCTACCCGATCGGCCCGATCCTGGGGGGCTGGCTGCTCGACCACTTCTGGTGGGGCTCGGTCTTCCTGATCAACGTGCCGGTGGTCGTGATCGCCTTGATCGCGGTAACCGCGCTGATGCCTGAGTCCAAGGGCGTGTCCAGATTCAGCCTGGACACGATCGGCATCCTCATCTCGAGCGCCGGCCTCGTACTGATTACTTTCGGAGTGATCAGGGCAAGCAACTACGGCTGGTCTAATGCGGAGGCGATCGCCACGATGGTCACTGGCGTCGTCGTTCTCGCGGCCTTCGTCGGCTGGGAGCGGCTCGCGACCAGGCGCGAACAGCGTAAGTCCTCCCGAGTCCTGCCGCTTGTCGACCTGAGCCTGTTCAATTCGGCCGGGTTCACGTGGGGCACCGTGCTCGCCACGCTTGTCTCGTTCGCCTTGTTCGGGCTCGTGTTCGCGATGCCGCAGTACTTCCTTGACGTCCGCGGCCTCGATTCACTTGGCGCGGGGATCAGGATGCTGCCGATGATCGGCGGTCTCGCCATCGGACTCGGGATCGGGCAGCGGCTGCAGACTCCGCGCAAGCGCCGTGGCAGCGACGACCAGCAGGCGGCCGGGCCAGGCGTGCCCCTGGTGAGCCGGAAGGTCATCATCGCCGTCGGCTTCGCGATCATGGCCGTTGCGCTGGCGGTCGGTGCTGGCACCACGGTCGCGAGCGGTACCGGCTTCGCCGCCGCCTGGTTCGCCATTACCGGCTTCGGGCTCGGGCTTTCGATGCCGACCGCACTTAACATCGCGCTCGACGCTTTGTCGCCCGAGCGCAGTGGTTCTGGCTCTGCCTTGATCACCGCCATGCGCCAGGTTGGCGGGACGATCGGAGTCGCTGTGCTTGGCACCGTGCTCGCCACCGCCTATCAGAGCAGGCTGATCCTCACCGGGCTCTCGTCACGGGAGGCCACCGCGATCAAGAACAGCGTGGCCGGCGGCGTCGCAGCGGCCAGGACAGCCAAGTCCGCGCGCCTGCTTGACGTCGTCCGCACCGCCTACGTGCACGGACTCGACACCATGCTCTGGGTCTGCGCGGGCATCGCGATCGTGTCCGCGGTGCTCGGACTGATCTTCGTGCCGCGCTGGCAGGCACAGGCGGCCCAGCAGACCGAGGGAGACGACGCGGCGGCGAGCGAGATCGCCAGCGTCAGCTAGCCGGGAGCAGAATGGTCAGATGCACGCCGGATCAGAGGAACCAAGGCCCAGCCTCCGCGAACGCAAGAAGGCCAGGACGCGTGCTGCGATCAGGGAGCACGCGCTCCGGCTCATCCGCGAGCAGGGTTATGCCGCGACCACCGTCGACCAGATCGCTGACGCCGCAGACGTCTCGCCGAGCACGTTCTTCAGGTACTTCCCGACTAAGGAGGACGTAGTACTGCAAGACGACTTCGACGTGCTGGCCCTGGGCGCCTTCGAGGAGCAGCCGGCCAGCCTGTCGATCGTGGCCGCCTTCCGCGCCGCCGCCAAGGAAGCGCTGCTGTCGATCAGCGCTGAAGACCTGACCGACATGCGCGAAACGTCCGCGCTGATCCTGACCGTCCCTGAACTGCGCGCCCGCGCCATGGACGAGTACTCCCGCACGATCGAGGTCATCGCGGAAGCCGCCGCGAAGCGCGCGGGCCGCGACCCAGACGACTTCGCCATCCGGGTCGTGGCGGGAGCGATCATCGGCGTGATCATGGCCGCCACCATGCCGTGGACCGAGTGGGCCGACCTTGACAAAGCGTACTCATCGGACATGTTTGACCGCATCGACGCGGCCCTTGCCCTCCTGGAGGCCGGCCTCCCGATCTAACTACGGCCCGTCAGCCCGTTCCGAGCTGGTCAAGGCCTTTGAGGACTACCAGGCAGGCCGTCTCGGCACCATCCCAGCCCAGCCGGCGAGGATCCCCGATGAGCCCCGCCCCGGCCACGACGTACTCTAGCCATCGCCTGCTGGCTCCCGCGCCGCCGCGAGGCGCCGCAGTGCCGCGCGCACCACGGCGGGGTCGGTAGTAGTCCAGTACGGAGGCAGCGAAGCCCGCAGGAACCCCGCGTACCTGGCCGTGCTCAGCCGGGGATCGAGCACAGCCACGACGCCCCTGTCGGTCATCGTCCGCAGCAGCCGCCCGGTCCCCTGGGCCAGGAGCAAGGCGGCCTGCGTCGCCGACACGGACATGAATCCGTTGCCCCCATGTGCCGCGACGGCCCGCTGCCGCGCAGAAGCCAGCGGATCATCGGGCCGCGGAAACGGGATCCGGTCAATGACCACAAGCTGCAGCGAAGGCCCTGGCACATCGACCCCCTGCCAGAGCGACAAGGTACCGAACAAGCACGTCGGCTCGTCGGCTGCGAATTGCGACACGAGCTGAGATGTCTGGTCCTCCCCCTGGCATAGCAGCGGAACCGAGAGCCGCCCCCGCAACTCTTCAGCAGCTTGCCGCGCCGCCCGCATCGAGGAGAACAGGCCGAGCGTCCGCCCGCCCGCCGCCTCGATCAGCTCAGCCAGTTCGTTCAGATAGGACTCGGCCAGCCCGTCACGTCCAGGCGGCGGCAAATGTTTTGCCACGTAAAGGATCGCGCTCTTCGGATGGTCAAAAGGCGACCCCACATCGATTCCCGTCCACGCCAGGGAATGCCGCTCGGAGTCGTCAGCAAAATCAAGGTCTTCATCTTCCAAATTGCCACCGCCGGCTGAAGCCTCCCCAGCACGGCCCTCGGGGGACTCGCCAGCTTCCCCGTCGGCGCCGGCCAGCCCCCACTGCCGCGCGAGCGGCTCGAATGACCCGCCGAGCGCTAGAGTCGCTGAGGTCAGCACCACGGTCCGCTTGCCGAACAGGCGGCTCGCGAGGAGCCCGCCCACCCAGAGCGGCGCTACCCGAAGCGTCGGGGGCCGTCCTGACGAGTCCTGCTCGGCTGGCCCGCGGTCAGAGCCAGGCCGGTCCATCCACACCACGTGCGTCCGCGCGGCGATCCCGACGCTGAACGACTCAAGCATCCGGTCGGCGGCGTCGCGCACTTCGCCGAGCGCGGCCTGCGCCGTCTTCTTGGCGACCGCGACAGCGGGTTCCTCCTCTGTGCCCTTTCCCGTGGAACGAAGCTCGGCAACACAACCCGCCGCCGAGGCCCTCACCGACTCAAGCGCCGCCGCCAGTGCCTCATCGAGCACGTCAAGCCGGCCAGCAGGAATATCGGCAAGCAACCGCTCGGCCGCATCGCCAGACTCCTTCAGCCTGGTCACCCACTTCTCGTCGATCATCTTCCCGCAGCGCCTGGCCGCGGTCTCGATCGCGGGAGCCGACAACTCGTCTGAGGCGACAGAAGTGACCCGGTCGGTGAGGTCGTGAGCCTCGTCGATGATCACGACGTCGTGCTCGGGGAAGATGTCGTAGTCCTCGAGCGCGTCGATCGCGAGCAGAGCGTGATTGGTGACGACGATGTCGGCGCGGCCGGCCTCCTCCCTGGCAAGCTCGGCGAAGCACTCGGTGCCGAACGGGCAGCGCTGCTGGCCCAGGCACTCGCGTGCGCTGACAGAGACCTGCCGCCAGGCCAGGTCGGTGACTCCAGGCACCAGTTCGTCACGGTCGCCTGTCCTGGTCTCGCTGGCCCATTCGTGCAGGCGCTGAACCTGACGGCCGATCGCGGAGACCTCGCCAGGATGGAACAACGTCTCGGCCGGCTCGTCTTCTGGACCTCCGCGCAGCCGCTGCAGGCAAAGATAGTTGCGCCTGCCCTTCAAGATCGCGAACACCGGTTCCCTGCCGAGCACCGGCTCGATCGCCGCCGCCAGCCTCGGCAGGTCCCTGTCCACGAGTTGCCGCTGCAAGGCGATCGTGGCCGTAGACACGACGACCGTGGCATTCTGCTCGACCGCGTGACGAGCCGCGGGAACCAGGTAGGCGAGCGACTTGCCTGTCCCCGTGCCGGCCTGGACCGCCAGGTGCTCCCCGGTCTCGATGGAGCGCTGTACCGCGCGCGCCATCGTGACCTGACCGGGCCGCTCGGCGCCGCCAATCGCCGCGACGGCAGCGGAGAGCAAGTCGCCAATGTCGGCCGGAACAGCATCAGCCTGAACCGTGGGGGGCATGCCAGAAAACGTACCCCTAGGCGGTGACGTTGGCGGTGCGGATCCTCGCGACGGCGAGTCCTGCGAAGATCACGATGTAAATGCCGAACGAGAGCAGCCCCTGCCCGATCACCGACCAGGTGATCGGAGTGCGCAGCAGCGCGTCGAACATCAGCCAGTAGTGCGTGGGCAGGTAAGGGTGGATCGCCGACACCTGCTGGATCGTGTCAAGGATCTGACTGGCCACGGCGATAACCAAAAGCGCCGCCATGACGCCGATCGCGTGCTGCGTCAGCGTGGAAAGCGCCAGCCCGATCGCGCCGAACGCGGCCAGGCCGCAGGACACGTAAACGACGATCATCGCCAGCCTCGCCAGCCCGTCGGCCAGCGACACCGTGTCACCTGAGAGCAGCGTAACCGGCCCGACAGGAAACAAGATCGCGCCCATCAGCAGCCCGATCGCGGCCACGAGCACCGTAGCGGCGAAGCAGAACTTCACGATCACCGCGTACTTGGCCAGCAACAGCCGCATACGCCCGGCAGGGACGGTGAGCAGCGTCCGCAGCGTGCCGAGCCCGGCCTCGCCAGCGACGGAGTCACCAGACACCACGGCGACCGCGAGCGGCAGAACCAGCGTGAGCAGCACGACGATCGACAGCAGTGAAAGGAAGACGCCATTGTCCGCGACCTGCCCGATGAACTGACCGGCGCCTGACGGCGGACCAGAGCCTGGCGTCGGCGTATTGATACGCAAGACAATGCCCAAAAGGACAGGGATTACCGCGAGCACTCCGAGCATGGCAAGGTTACGTGGCCGCAGGAACACGATCCGCAGTTCCGAGCGGAACAACCGGAGCCAGGCACGTACCTGCACGCGGGCCGGAAGAGCCGCGGGCCGTACGTGGCCGGTCAACCCGGCGCTAGCCGTTGACATTAAACCCCTCACCCGTCAGTTCGACGAACAAGTCCTCAAGGCTCGGCCGCACGCTCTCGAGCCCGGCGACGGGCACGCCGGCCTTCACCAGTTCGGCGTTGATCACCTCTGGCCGCTCCACGCCGAGTGCCGCCGTCACGGTCTCTTCGTCGGAGCTGATGCCGGAAAGCCCCAGCCTGCTCAGCTCCTTCTCAGCCCGCCCTGTCTCAGAAGTGCGAATCAGGATCCGCGGCTCGCCCCGTCCGCGCAAGGCGGCAAGCGTCCCCTGGAACACGAGCCTGCCCGTGCTCATCACGCCGACGTGCGAGCAGATCTGCTCAACCTCTGCCAGCAGGTGTGATGAGACGAACACCGTGGTTCCGTCGGCGGCGATCTGCTTGACCAGCGACCTGATCTCGCGAGTGCCCTGCGGGTCGAGCCCGTTCGTCGGCTCGTCGAGAATCATGAGGTCACGCGGCACGAGCAGCCCGGCGGCGATGCCGAGCCGCTGCTTCATGCCGAGCGAGTACGCGCGGTACCGCTTATCGGCCGCGGCGAGCAGGCCGACCTGGTCAAGTGCCTTGCCGATCCTGGCCCGCGCGGTTCGGGGATCGGCCGTCGGATCTGCGGCGTCGCAGCGGGCCAGGTTCTCGCGCCCTGACAGGAACGGGTAGAACGCAGGACCTTCGACCAGTGCTCCGACTCTCGGCAGCACCAGGTCAAGTCCTTCAAGTGCGTCCGTGCCAAGCACCCGGAAATGACCGGCGGTGGGATGAATGAGACCGAGCAGCATCCTGATCGTCGTCGTCTTACCCGAGCCGTTCGGCCCGAGGAAGCCGTACACGCTGCCAGGCGGCACCTCCAGGTCAATGCCGTCGACGGCAAGTTGCCCGCTGCGGAACCGCATCGACAGCCCGGCCGAGGCAATGGCCGGCGTCACCTGATGCGTCATTTAGCCTTGGCCGCGTCCGCGTAGAGCACTGCCGGCGTGACGGCGCCGATCAGGACCTTGCCTTTGCTGGTGATCAGGGCGTTGAGCAGGGTAGTCCGCAGCAGCTTGCCGCTCCCCCACGAACCGTGTACCGGCTTGGCCGCGTTGAGCAGCACTTGCAAGATCGCCATGTCCTGCGCGGGCACCGGACCTGCCGTATTCCCGAGCACCACGACGGACAGCCAGCCCTTCCCAAGCACCTTCGGGCTGGCGGGGGTCGCGACCCCGCTGCTCGGTATCGTCGGCACGAACGCGACGTGGACTCCGTGCCCGTTTTTCATCGTGAGCGGGTGATTAACCCTGAGCCTCGGCGGACCAATGGTGCCAGGCAGGGCCGCCGCCTTCGACGGCTTCACGGTCTTCACGTGGGCGCCCGCAGGCGGGCTGAACGTGAAGTTCGAGGCGGCGGGCTTGCTGAAGCTAAGCGAGGTGAAGCCGACCTTGAAGGCCGGGCTCGCCGCGCCGCGCGCGAACACCTGGACCTGCAGCGGCAGGTAAGTCGCCGAGTCAACGTCGATCTCAATGTGCCCGATCAGCGACTGGTCCGTACGCGGCGTGATGACTAGCTGATACGCGGGCCGGCCGGCGACGCTCGTGGTCCCTGGCACGGTGACGCTCGTCGTCGGGCCGACGTTCGCGAGCAGCCGGTTCGCGATCTGCTGCGGTGTCAGCGGCGTGACCGGGAGGAAAGGAACACGGCGGGCAGGCAGCTCAGCCCGCGCCCGCACTTGAGCACGCAGGCACTTAAGCGCCTTCTCACGCACACTGACCGGTACCGCCCGTTGCTTTCCCTTTGCGCCCGCCTTGAGTTTCCTGATCGGGGCGACGCAGTGCCGTACCAGGCCCGGCCGCATTGGAAACGGGACCTGCCTGGATGCGGCTGGACCAGCGGAGACGATGTAATGGGTCGCCGTCTGCGAGTGACTGTCCCATAGCCACACCTCGTTACCGTTTACCCGCAGGTCGGTCTCGCCGAACGACACGGGGACCGCGAGCCGCAAATGCCGGGGACCGGCGTACCAGATATCCACGGTGTGGGTGCCGCTGATCCAGTTCGCAGCCGACAAGGTCGACGAGGAAAGCCCCGCGATGTTCGGCAGCGAAGGGAACCCCAGGTTAGCGGTTTCGCTGACCACGCCGGAGAACGCCGCGGGCGGCTTGGCCCGCTGCATGTCCGCGAGCAACTGCGCCGGCGTACGCGCGGGCAGCGAAGGCCCTGCCGCGTTCGCGAGCATTGTCCCCGTCAGGACGCCGACGATCACCACGACGGCACCGGCCGACATCCACCACAGTCTCTTGCCCGATCTCCGCAGCTGGCTCATCGCGCCACCTCCCTGCCTTCGTTCACGATACCCACTCCAACGCAAGCGAATGGCTTTCGTGCTGGCCGAGCGGCCAATCAGGCCGCAAATCAGCCTCAGGTAGCACGCCGACCTCACCCGCTGGTAGGAGCAAAGCCCCCGGCCAGGCACACCACCCCACCAACCAGCCAGGCACACCACCCCACCAACCGGCCAGGCACACCACCCCATCAAACCGGGGTTTGGTGTTGGCCGGGCGGGCGGCCGGCCGGGCCTCGGCGCCGGGGCCGGCAGCATCGGTGGCCTTGCGTTGCTGCTGGCCGGGCGGATCCGGTGACAACGGTGGACACCTGATGCTGTCCCTGTGACGTCGCTGGGACTTTGATGCTGTAGCCGGGACCGGACCAGCAGCATCGGTGGACATCTGATGCTGCTGGCCGGGCTGGCAGCGGGGCGTGCCGGTGCCCGGCGCGGCTCAGATGGGGGCTTGCCCGGCTGCCGGCCGGCCGGCTCACTTCAGGCAGTCCTCCGGCCCGGCCAGGAGGACCTCTCCACGGAATGCTCGCGCCACCCGCGACACGCAACCGTCCGTGATCATGGAAACCAGGCCGGCCGACCTAGGCCACTGTGCCCGGGCGCCTGCGTCGCAGCGTTTGGTTGTGTCTGATGAGGGCGGCTGTCGCGCAAGACCGGCACCGACCCCTGCGTCGGAGTTCGCGAGGGGCGGTTACCAGAGGTCGTGGTGGGCGGAGATCGGGTTGCCTGCCCAGGGCTTTACCTCATCGAGGTTGTCGTGAGCCGGGTGCTTATGGGCGGCCGGGCCGTCGGCGAAGGCCGTGAGCACGTTCGAGGTGACCCGCCTGGTGAAGTTGCCGCACTGCTTGGTGATGCCCCAGTGGTAAAGCGGCGAGGCGAAGGACTCTACCCAGCGCATGGTGCCGACGTTGAAGACACCTGCGCCGCCCTTGTGCGTGTAATAGGCCGAGTTCTGGTAGCTGTTGACGCCGTTGCAGGTCAGCGGTGACTGGGCGACGATCTGGATCGGCCGCTCGATCGGATAGGCCGGGTTGACCCTGTCGTACTCGATGCCGACGAGCGCCCTGAACGCGTGCCCCTTCCTGACCCCCGTGCCCTTGAACATCCAGGCATGGGGCTCGGTCACCACGTAGTCGGCGACCGTGGGGTAGCTCTCGTAAATGGTGCCGGTCACCGAAGACTCGGGATCAGGGTCTGGCGGCTCCCTGAAGTCGTTGGTGACCAGGGCGTTGTCCTTACCGTAGAGCGGGTCGAGCATGTAGTCGGTCTTGTAGCAGATCACCTGGCGGTTCGGGCCGAGGCCAGATGACTCGAGCCTGATCCGCCTGAACATGCAGTTGGCGCCGAGAAAGGCGAGGTTGCAGCCGCGGTCCCTGGCCGCGGTCACATGCTGGCGTTCCTGCGGCGTCCAGTACTCGTCGTGGCCAGGGGAGATCAGCGCGCTCGCTCCGTGCAGCAGGTCGCCGTCCCTGGCTATGTCGATGCTGGTCAGGTATGCCAGCGGCAGCCCCATCCGCTCGGCGAGGTTGACCAGCTTGCGCTCGTAGACCATGAACAAGTACGCACCTGACTCGTCGTAGGGCCGGTCAAGGCTGACGACGTAGGAGCGGTCGTCATAGCTCCCTCCAGGTCCCTTGTAGAGGTCGTAGTTGCCCCACGTGTTGTACGCCTGCCAGGTCGAGACCGCGCTCTTCAGCACGACCTTGCCCTTGGTGCTTGATGACCTGACCGTGATCGGAACGTAACGCTGACCTGATTGCGAATCGAGGCGCAGCAGGTAGGAGCCGGCCGGCCAGCCGTGGGTGTCGCTGATCACATGCGAGCGGCCCCAGCGCGTGTGGACGGTCCTCGTCGCCTCCGTCCGCTCGGCCGCACGCTGGCGGTGGCCCTTGACCGACCCGGACTGCCATACCAATCGGGCCAGGTCGCCTCCGTACCAGCCCATGCGAAAGGCTTTGACGGAGAATTCCCTTGACGTCGTCGAAACGTACAGATCGATCGGTTCGCCGGGCAAAATGCTTGATTGCCCGGCGTATCCCATCATGGCGGTCGGTGCCCCGAGGTGCTTAATCCACCAGTCCTTATAGCCGGGCAGCGAGTTCTCAGGAATGACGGTCCGGCGCACCTTGTGTGTCTGAGCAGCGTGTTCCGACTCTGAGGTCGTACCGGAGACCGCGGCGCATCCGGTCAGGCCCGCGGCGGTGGCCGCCGTCGCCGTGCCGAGGAACGAACGCCTGGTGAAGTCCGACTGGCCGCTCATGGCATAAGCATGCCGCAATGACCGCCGCTAAGGTGCGCCGCCCCGCGCATTTCGCATATTCAGGCGGCGATCGTCTCGAGCGCCAGCCTGAACCGTTCCTCCCAGTCGGCTAGCGATCTGGTCGGCTCGACCGCGGGCGGTTTTATCCGCTGCAAATAAGCACGGGCGGCCCTGGCCACCTCGACCGGCCGCTTGGACGTCACAGCCGCATCGCCGAACTGCAGTTCTTGCTGCAGGTTGTCACGGCCATGGCCCTGTACCAGGTCGAGCAGTAGCAGCGGGCGCCCGACCGTGCGGGCTTCCATGCAGGTGCCGCCCGGACTGGTGATGACGAGGTCAGCGGCGGCCATCAGTTCTGGCATCCGGTCAGTGAAGCCGAAGACCTGGACACGGCGCCTGCGTTCGGCGACCAGGCGCAGCTTGTGCTCTAGCCTGGGGTTGTATCCAGCCACGGCAAGAACGGCGAGGCCGGCAACGGCCAGGGCATCCGCGATCTCGGCGAGCGGCCCAAGGCCCCGGCTGCCTGCGAGCAGGAGCACGCACTGCTCCTCGCTCCCCACGCCAAGGCCGATCCTGGCCGAGCGCTGGGTCGGAGGCCGGTAGAACTCGGGGCGTACCGCGGGCGGGATCACGATGACCTTTGCCTCTGGCTGGAAGCGGTGCACGGCCGGCTCAGCCGCGATCGACGTCACCAGGTACAGATCGACGTTGGGATGCACCCAGAGGCGGTGCGGGGACGCGTCGGTGCAGAACACCACGTGCCGCATGGCCGGATAACGGGTGGCGACCATGCTGACGGCCGAGGCGCCGGTCGGGCTGATCGAGATGACAAGCTGAACGGGATTCTTATCGAGGTAATCGCGCAGCCTCGGCACCAGCTTGAACCTGGCGATGGCATCGGCACGCAGCGCCAGCCTGCTCCCGGTGCGCAGGGAACTGTAATGAAACGCGTCGTAAAGACCGGGGATGGCAAGCATCGTGCGGAACGTGGTCTCCGCTGCCGGCCCCCAGCCCTGCCCGGTCAGCCAGTTCGCGTCGAGCGTATGGGTCTTCCAGCCGAGCGCCTCGAGCGTGGCCGCGCAAGCGATGGCGGCGGTCTGGTGACCCGTGCTGATCGAACCCGGCACAAGCAGTGCCCGGCGCAGCGGCCAGCCCAACGCGGTGTCCTCTCGCTCGCGGCAACGCTATGCGCGTACCTACACAGCGCATCATGGTGCACGCTGCGCTATTGCACCAGAGCCGATCGTGATATTCCTTTCCGCAAAGAGCGGGATCGACTTGGGCTAACCGACCTATTGTCCTAATTGGAGCGACTGGGCGGAAACTAATCGCGCGTAAGCCGCACGCTGGCTGGGCAGAATCATCGCCATAACGGCCCATTGCCAACGGAGACGATACTCAGCTTGCACTCAGGTAGCTTTCAGGCGGCTGATGCTTACTGTAAGGGTGGCCTGGGCGGAATCAGGCTACGCTCGCCGCGCAGCCCGTAGCTGGCCGGTCATGCCGCAGGCTGGACAGCTCGGGCGCGTGGGCCGGGCACAGGCGGATCGGTTCCGGCGACAGTGACCAAGTACGCTGGCACCGAGCGAAGGTGGTGGAGATGCGCGACGATCAGGGCCGCGACGACCAGGCTGGCGCCGGTCCCGACGGTACGGATGCCGGCCGGTTCGGCAGCGGCGGATCTGATCAGCCCACCGCAGGCAAGCCATGGTTCGGCCAGGATGACGTGGCTGGCTTCGGCGGCCTGGGAACAAGCCAGCCTTACTCAGGGCCTAGCGGCAGCGCGCCAAGTTACGGGCCAGGGCAGCCTGGCTATGGCGACAGTACCGATCCTGGCAGGCCCTTTCCGCCGCCTCCCCCAGGACCAGGACAGTCTGGCCACTCTTCTTTCCCGCCCCCAGGGCAGCCTGGCTACGGCAACCCGGCGTTCGGGCAGACCGCTGCTTTCGGCCCGAGCGGCCCGCTCGGGCCGAGCGGCGCCTACGGGCAGCCAGGCGGGTACCTGGCGCCACCGACTGACCGCGCTCGCCGTCGCCGCAGCCTGCTCACCTATGTCATCGTCGCCGTCGTCGCCGCGGCCGCCGGGGCAGGCACCACCGCGTACTTCGTTGGTAACTCGCCAGCGAGCATCTCCTCGAGCCCGCAGCAGCAGCAGAACGGCGGAACCGGGAACAACGGAGGCGGTAATAGCGGGAACATCCCGGCATTTCCCAACTACCCGAGCGGCGGTTCGAGCGGCAATTCGGGGAACGACAGCGGCATAACGAGCGCGAAGGAACGGGCCGTCATCAACGCGGTACGGCCTGGCCTGGTCGACATCTCGAGCAATCTGCAGTACCAGGGCAGTCAGGCGGCCGCCACCGGCATGGTGATCAGCAGCGACGGACTCGTGCTGACCAATAATCACGTGATCACCGATACGACCCAGCTCTACGCGATCACGGCGAGCGGCGTCAGGTACCCGGCCAGGTGGCTCGGCTACGACTCAACGGACGATGTCGCGGTCATCAAGCTGGTCAACGCGCACAACCTGAAAACCGTGCCGCTCGGAGACTCATCCTCGATCAAGGTAGGAACCCAGGTCGTGGCGATGGGCAACGCGAACGGCGCTGGCGGCATTACGCCCGCTCCGGGCCGGATCACGGGGCTGAACAAGACGATCACCGCCAGCGACAGCGGCGAGGACACCAAGGAAACCCTGCACAACATGCTGCAGACCAACGCGGGCATCGTGCAAGGCGACTCGGGCGGCGCGCTCGCGAGCGCCTCTGGCCGCGTTATCGGCATGAACACGGCCGCCGCGACCGGCACCTTCGACTCCCCGGACGTCGGCTTCGCTATACCGATAAACCGGGCGCTTTCGATCGCAGAGAAGATCATCCACGGCCAGGCGAGCAGCACGATCCAGGTAGGCTCGACCGGCTTCATGGGCGTGCTTGTCCCGGCCGGACAGGCCAGCCAGTCAAGCAGCCCGAAGCAGCAGCGTGACAGGCAGCTACAGCAGGACGAGACCGACTCGGGCTTCCCGCTTCAGCCGGCCTCCCCCGCCTGCCTGGCCAACGACCTCACCGCCGGCGTGCCGAGCAAGGTGGCACCGGTCGGCACCGGCGCGCTGATCATCGGGCAACTCTGCAACACCCCGGCCGCGAAGGCAGGCATCATCCCTGGCGACGTCATCACGGCCGTCGGCTCGGACAAGGTCACCTCGCCTTCCGAGCTCACCAAGGTCATGCTCCGCTTCAAGCCAGGCGACTCGGTCCAGGTCACCTGGGTCGACATCAAGGGTCAGACCCATAAGAGCACGATGGTGCTGATCGAGGCCCCGCCCCACTGACCTCCATGCCATGGTCAGGGTGATGGCCGCTAGCGGGTAGCCGCTACGCGGCCATCACCCGCGCCCAGCGCG
>DATJLT010000015.1:0-7915 GCA_035509195.1 Streptosporangiaceae bacterium
CCGAGCTCCAGGCCGGTCAGCGGCGTATCGGGAGCGGGCTTGAGCACGACCGTGCAGCCCGCTGCCAGGGCCGGCCCGAGCTTGGCCAGGTTGATCTGGTTGGGAAAATTCCACGGCGTGATCGCGGCGACGACCCCGGCCGCCTCCCGGTACACCCGCCGCCGCGTCGGCAGCCCGAACGGGCGGGCAACGCCGAGGTCACGCTCCCACTCGTAGCCCTCGAGCAGGTCAACCAGGAACCCGAGCCCCTCGATCGGCGTCCGCAGCTGCGGCCCCTCGGTCCACATCCGGGGAACGCCGGCCTCGGTGATCGTGAGGTCCTGCAGCTTCCCGAACCCGGCTGTGAGCGCGGCCTGGAGCTGACGCAGGCAATGAGCACGGAAGGCGTGATCACGCGACCAGTCAGTCGAGTCGAAGGCCCGCCGGGCCGCAGTCACCGCCGCCTCGACGTCCGCATCGGTCGCGTCAGGAGCGTGACCGATCACTTCCTCCGTCGCGGGATCGACCACGGGGTAACTCACCACAGGGCAGCCGGCCCCTCGCCAATCGCGTAATGCCCGGGCAGCTTCTCCCCGGACGCCGATCGCTCCATCCGCCGCTTCATCCCGTCGGACAGCACGTCGGCCTTGATCATCTCGATGAACAACGCGGTGGCGTTCCCGAGGTCAAAGAAGTCACGCTGCCAGGACCACTGCCAGTTGCCGCCGTAAGCGAACCAGGACCCGCCGATCCCGGCGACCTCGTAGTGGCTGCCGTCCGGCCGCCTGGCCCCCGCGACCTGCTTCCAGAACCCGACGACCTCGCCTTGCACGTCGTCGATCAGCACCTTCTGGTACGGGTAGTTCCAGCCGTCGAGCCCGCCCATTTCCAGCGCCAGCGCGATGTCCCTGATCTGGTCCCGCCCGGCCACCATGAACTCCTCTGACGGCCCCATGTTCCACCCGTACGTGGCGTCTTCGGTATACATCCCGGCGAGCGGCCGCCAGTCGCCGGTCTCCTCGCAGCGCCGGTTGGCATCCAGCCAGCGCCGCACCATCTCATCGAGCTCGTCGCGCGGAAATGCGGGCATTTCGGGCTCCCTTTAGTCAATGAGGCGCAGGGCCTGGGTGGGGCAGTACCGGACGGCGGCCTCGACGCGAGCACGGTCGGCTTCGGCAAGCTCGTCCGTGGTGATCTCGACGGGGCCGTTCCTGGGCACGACAAAGATTTCCGGCGCCTCAAGCTGGCACATGGCGTGGCCCTGGCACAGGTCGAGGTCCACTTCGATCCGCATCTAGCTCGTCCTCCTGCGGTAGCGGACGGCACAGGGCTGTGCGAGCTGCACGACCATCTTGGAATGGTCGTTGCGGTAGGTGCCGGGCGGCTGGGCCAGCTCGAACGTCCAGTCCCTCAGCAGGACAGAGAAGATCGCCTTGAGCTGGATCAGCGCGAAGTTGGCTCCGACGCAGCGGTGCCTGCCCGCACCGAAAGGTATCCAGGTCCAGCGGTTGACCAGGTCTTCCTGGCGCGGCTCGCCGTAACGCTGCGGTACGAAGGCGCCGGGATCGGGAAAGTCCTCAGGGATGCGGTTGGAGATCGCGGGCGAAGCTCCGACCAGGGCGCCGGCCGGGATCTCGTAGTCCAGCACTTCAAGATCGCGGGTGGCGGCCCTGAGCAGCAGGATCAGCGGCGGATGCAGGCGCAGGGCTTCCTTGACGGCGGACTCGAGCAGCGGGATCTCGCGCAAGGCCTGGAAACTGATCTCGGCTCCCCCTGCGTACAGATCGTCAAGCTCGGCGGTCACCTGGTCCAGGTAGCCGGGGTTCCTGAGCAGCTCGATCAGGGTCCAGGCCGCGGTGCCAGAACTGGTGTGGTGCCCGGCGAACATCATCGAGATGAACATGCCGGTGATCTCGTCGGCGCTGAACGTCCCAAGTGACATGAGCACGTCGAGCAGGTCACGGTCCTCACGGGCCGCAGGCGGCCCGGCCTCACGGCCGGCCATGATCCCCTCGACCAGTTCGACCAGGCCGGCTCGCGCGGCGTCACGGCGGCGGAAGCTCTCGATCGGGGCGTAGGGGTCGACGAACGCGAGCGCGTCGGTGCCGCGCTCAAGTTCGTGGTACAGCCCGGCGAAACGCCGGTCGAGCTGGTTCCTGAACTTCGTGCCGATCAGGCACGCGGAGGAGGTGTAAATGGTCAGCTCGGCGAACCAGCCGAGCAGGTCGATCTCCCCCTCATCGCCCCAGGCGGCCACCATGCGGCCGACCTCGTCAGCGATGGTCTGCGCGTGACCGCGCATCATGTCGCCGCGCAGCGCCTGGTTGCGCAGGGCCTCGCGGCGCCGCTCAGGCGAGGCGTCGAACACCACGCCCTTGCCGAAGATCGGCGTCATGAACGGGTAAGCGCCCGCCTGGTCGAGGTCCTCATCAGGAGCGCGGAAGAAGAACTCGCTGGCGCTGGCGCCCGTCAGCAGCACGACAGTGCGTCCGGCCAGGTCAAAAGCACCGACGTCGCCGCACTCCGCCCTGACCCGCCGCATCAGCTCGATCGGGTCGCTGCGCAGTTCGCCGAGGTGATCGGTGCCTGAGACAACCTTCGGGGTACTCACGAGCTCACCGGCCCTTCAGGCTCGACTTCGATCAGGGTCAGGTGTGAGCCGCGCGGCGCGGAGATCATCGCGAGGACGGCGCCGGCCACGTTCGACGGATCGAGCAGGTGCCAGTGCCTGGTCAGGCCCCAGCGCGACCACTCATCGAGCAGACTGGACAGCTCCGCGTGGTCCCAGGTGCTGCCCATGCCGGTCAGCGTCGGTCCCGGCCTGACCAGGCCGACCCTGACCCCTGTTCCCTCAAGCTCCTGCTGCATGGCCCGCGCCAGCCCTTCGACGCCGTGCTTGGCCGTGACATATGCGCTCATCCGGGGCCTGGGCACCCTGACGACATCGGAGGAGACGATGACCACGTCTCCGCGCTGGCGGTCGATCATGCCGGGGACGACGTGAGCGACCAGGCGCTGAACTCCGTTCAGGTGCACATTGACCTGGGCGGCGAAGTCAGCCGGCGCGAAGTCGTGTGCGTCGCTGATCTCGATGTCGCCGGCCGAGCAGACGAGTACCTCTGGCTCGCCGAGGGCCTCGCTGGCCGCCGAGACGAACGTCGCGACCGACGAGTCGTTACAGACGTCCAGGTTCAGGGCAACGGCCTGACCGCCGTCCGCGGTGATTTTTGCGGAAAGATCCTGGCAGTGAGACAGTCGCCGGGCGCCGAGTGCGACCGGGCAGCCGGCCTTCGCCAGGGCGACCGCGGTCGCGGCGCCGATACCCGACGATGCGCCGGCGATGAGGGCGGGCCTGCACTCGGGATGCGGTGGAAAGACAGCCATGTCAGCGTGGCTCGACTCTGATCGGGAGGGATGCGAAGCCGCGCACGCTGACCGAGTGGACGCGCCTGGCGGCGGGCTCGTCGATCTCGTAACTGGCGACACGGCGGGTGAACTCGGTGAGCGCGATCCTGGCTTCGAGGCGCGCCAGGCTCGCGCCGAGGCAGTAATGACGGCCCGCGCCGAAACTGATCAGCGCCGACGTATCGCGGTCCAGGTCGTAGCGGTCAGGATCGGCGAACGCGCGGGGGTCCCGGTTGGCCGACCCGACCAGGAGGAGGAGCCTGGCCCCGGCCGGAACGCGCTGGCCGTGGGCTTTGAACTCGGTCGCGACCGTGCGGGCGAGGAACTGGCTGGACGTGTCGTACCTGAGGGTTTCCTCGACCCAGTCGGGGACTCTCACCGGGTCGGCGAGGGGCTTCGCGAGCTCGGCCGGGTTGCGCCAGCCCCAGTAGAGCGCGTTGGCGAGGAGCTTGGTCGTGGTCTCGTTGCCCGCGACGACCATGAGGAACAGGAAGCCGATGATCTCGTCTTCGGTCAGCTTGTCGCCGTCGATCTCAGCGTCGAGCAACGCTGAGGTCAGATCAGTGGTGCTGGGTCCCTTGCGACGGTCGGCCAGCAGGTCCGCGTAGTACCCGGCCAGCGTCAGTGCCGCCGAGATGCCGGCCGGCGGCACGTCGAGCACGCCTTCCTCGCGGTGGACGGTCAGGTCGCCCAGGCGCTGCAACTCCGCCCGGTCCGCCTCGGGCACACCCAAGAGGTCGCTCACCACATCCATCGGCAGCCGGCCGGCGAAGTCGCTGACGAAGTCGAACTCCTCAGCGCTGAGGGCCTGATCCAGGTACCGGCTGGCCAGCCCGGAAATGGAAGCTTCGAGGTCAAGCACCCTCCTCGGCGTGAACCCCCTCGAAACCAGCGCCCTCATCCTCGTGTGCCGCGGCGGATCAAGAGCCAGGAAGGACATGGCGCGGTAGGCGTGGCTGCCCCAGGCGGACGGGTCGAGCGAGACGCCGTTGGCGTTGGAGAACCGCTCGTGATCGCGGAACGCCGCCGCTACGTCCTCGTGCCTGGACAGCGCCCAGAAGTCCAGCTCGTCGTTAAGGTACAGCGGGGCTTCGTCGCGGAGCCTCTGGTAGACGGGATAAGGGTCCTCATGAATCCGGTAGTCGTAGGGGCTGAAGTACACCGGGCTCACCCCATGATGAGATCGACGGCTTCGCCGAGGCGGTCGGCCATCCGGCCGTAGGTGGTGTAGCCGAGCCCGGCCTGGACCATGGCGCCGAAGTAGGCGAGCTCAAGCAAGCCGGTCGCCGGGTTGCCAGGTCCGGCGGCGGCTTCGAGCCGGTTATGGATCTCCCCGCCGATCTCCACTCTGAGCTGGCGTACGTCCGGGTCGGTGCCGAACATCGCGGCCGTGCAGCCCTCCGCCAGCTCAGGTTCGCCTGAGACCAGCAGGGCCAGCTCGGTGAGGACGGCGGTCACTCGTTTCTTGACCGACGGCTCCGTCAGGTCGACCGGCGGCAGGGCCTGGAGCCGGCGCCAGAAGACCTCGGCCAGCATGTGGTCCTTGGAAGCGAAGTAGGTATACGCGGTCGCCGCCCCGACCTCAGCGCGGCGAGCAACGTCACGCACGCTGAAGTTCTCGTAGCCCGTCTCCCTGACCTCGTCCACAGCCGCCTCAGTAAGCCGTCGGACGGTGTCCGCCTGCTTGGGCGTCAGCCGCCGCCTCGTGGCTTCGGTGGTACTGGACATGTGTCCAGACGGTAGTTCAGCTTTCTGCGGTTGGCAAGGGTTCGCCGGCCGCGTGGCGGCCGGCCCGGCGGCCAGAGAACACGCAGTCGGCGAGCGAGAGCCCGCTGACGTAGGAATTCGAGCAGATGCCGACCGCGCTCCGGCCCGCCGCGTAAAGACCGTCGACCGGCGTGCCGTCGGAACGCCGCACGTGGCCGGTCTTCTCGTCCACGACGAGACCGCCAAGCGTCAGCATCGGCGCCGGATACGCCGGCCTTGGCCGCACCGAGAGGTCGATCAGCGAGTACGGCGGCGAGTTCAGCACCCGCAGCAGATCCGCCGGCTTGCCGAGCGGGTCGCGGCCGGCTTCTGCCGCCTCGTTGCAGGCCGCCACGGCGGCCGCGAGCCCGGCGGGATCGACGCCGGCCTTCGCGGCGACCTGCCCGATGGTGCCCGCGCTGACCCGCGCGCGGGTCAGCAGGTAGACGGCCTGCATGAGCTGGAACCACAGGGTCTGCCCGCGCAGCTTGCGCCAGGATTCCCTGACCAGAGGCTGATCGAGGAACAGCCAGGCCCGGCGGTCGTGCTTGGTGATCATGGCCTCGCCGAGAGCGGCACCGTACCTGGATTCGTCGCCGATCCGCTCGCCTTTCTGGTCCACGACGATGCCGTGCAGGAACGTGGTCGGCGGCGTGATGAACCGCCAGCAGGAGATCCGGTCGAGCAGCCTGGTCTCACCGCCGACTGCCACGCCGAGGCCGATGCCGCTGCCGTCGTCGGCGACGGTGCCGAGGGCAAGCCCGCCGCGGTAGGCGGGCGCGTGCTCCCTGACCATCGCCCGGTTGGCGATGAACCCGCCCGCCGCGATGATCACGCCCTTCCTGGCCGTGATCCGCAGTTCCTTCGCGTGATGTTTCTCCAGCCTGGCAACGGGCCTGTGCATCCTTCTTCCTGGTCCGCCCAGGTAAAGGAACGGCTTCTTGCCGAGCTTGTGCAAGACACGGTGAGCCGTCGCCGCCCAGCCGGGCGCCGTTGCCAGGCTCAGGCAGATCACGCCGGTTACCCGGCCGTTCTCGTCTTGAATCAGCTCGGTGGCTCTGGTCTGGGTCAGGACCCTGACGCTTTTTGACTTCACGGCGGCCGCGAGCTTCGCGTAGAGGACAGCACCAGAGGTTCCCCTGCCGACGGCACGGTGCCCGCGCGGAGCAGGCGGCGCGACGCCGGCCGCCGAGCGCTCGCTGCCCGAGTAGTAGAGATAATGACGGTTCGTCGGATAAGAGGTCTTGTCGGGGCAGAGGCTGCCCTCGAACGGCACGCCGTGCTCGACGAGCCAGGCCAGCAGGTCCTTGCTGCCTTCGCAGAACTCGCGCAGCGTTTCCTCGCTGACCGCGTCGCCTGTCTCCGTGCGCAGGTAGCTGAACATCGCCTCTGGCGTATCGCTGACGCCGGCGACGATCTGCTGGATGGTGCCGCCGCCCGCGTAGACGATGCCGCCAGACAAGGCGGTGGCGCCGCCGCCGCCGAACCGGTCGATGACCAGCACGTCAGCGCCAGCGGCTGCGGCTTCGAGCGCTGCCGAGGCGCCTGCGGCACCGAATCCGATGACGACCACGTCGGCCTGAAGGTCGGGCATGCGAAAACTGTAACCGGTTCTAGTTTATGACTGCTTCGCGGCTTGCCTCGTGCGGTACGCGGCGACGTTGGTGCGGTTCGAGCAGGAGGTGCCGCAGAACCGGCGCGAGCGGTTCTTTGACAGGTCAACGTGCACGCACCGGCAGTCGTCCGCGGCGCACAGCCTGAGGCGGTCAAGCTGGCCGGTCCTGATGACATCGGTGAAGGCCATCGCCGCCTCGACCGCCATCCGGTCGGCGAGCGGCGCGTGGCTCGGGGTCGCGTGCAGGTGATAGTCCCAGATGTCGTGCTTGACGAGCTGCGGCAGCGCGCTGGCTTCGCGCAGGAGCGTGTTGACCAGTTCCGCGGCGTCGTCCTCGGTCAGGTCCCATAGCCGCTCGAGCCTTCGCCGCAGCTTCAGCACCGCGTCGAGCTCGGCCTGGTCGTGCGTCCGGTTACCTGTCCAGCCCCAGGACTGCACGAACTCATCGAGCGCGGCAACGTCTGGCAGGAGCTCCGAGCCACCGCGGCCGGTGTTAACCAGGGCCGCCGCCCCGGCCAGCGCCGCCTCCGTGTCATGGGCAAAAAGCACTTCACCATCGTAAAGCGCTTCGCGAACTGGGTTAGCTGGCCTGCGAGCGCTGCCCGGCGTGGACCTCGAAGGCCAGGACAAGCTCGCTCACGCCGCGGAAGAGCGCGAAGAAGCCGACCCAGAGCAGCAGCAGTTCGGCACGGAGCGGGAACATCTGCTGCGAGGCCCAGAAACCGAGCAGGATCTCGATAACGCCCGCACCGAGGCCCAGCCACCACGCGCCGTTCACCTCCCTTGCCGAGGTCGACGTGATCACGTCGAGCGCGCCGCGCAGGATCAGGAGCAGGCCGATCACCGAGGCGATGGCCCAGAAGGCGCCGATCGGGTCGATGAGCGCCCAGAGCGCGCCGAAGAAGAACAGCACGGCCATCGCGATGTGCGCCCAGCGCCAGACGGACCGCACGGAGGCAACGAGTACCTCGCTGATCGCACCGACGAACAGGACGACACCGACCAGGGTGCCGACCGCGGCGACGGAAAGCAGCGAGAACCGGAGCACGATGAAGGAGATGAGCAACCAGCCGATACCGGTCAGCAGGAACATCCACCAGGGCCCGGCAAGCGGAGCCAGAGGGTTGCGACCGCGGGAACGCAGAGCAGCATCCACGGGGGTAATTGTGG
>DATJLT010000016.1:0-8927 GCA_035509195.1 Streptosporangiaceae bacterium
ATTCCGTGGAACTTCCCGCTGCTGATGGCGGCGTGGAAGCTGGCGCCGGCACTGGCCACGGGCAACACTTGCGTGCTCAAGCCGGCCGAAACCACGCCGCTGACCGCGCTGCTGCTCGCCGGGGTCTGCCAGCAAGCCGGCCTGCCGCCCGGCGTCGTCAACGTCCTGACCGGCGCGGGCGCGACCGGAGCGGCTCTCGTCGACCACCCGGACGTGAACAAGGTTGCCTTCACCGGCTCGACCGAGGTCGGCATCTTGATCAATCAAAAGATTTCAGGTTCAGCCAAAAAGCTCACACTGGAACTCGGCGGCAAGGCCGCCAACATCGTGTTCGATGACGCGCCCATCGACCAGGCGATCGAGGGCATCGTGAACGGGATCTTCTTTAACCAGGGCCATGTTTGCTGCGCGGGCTCGCGGCTGCTGGTGCAGGAGTCGGTCGCCGAGCAGGTCACCGACCGGCTGCGCCGGCGCCTTTCCACGCTCAGGGTCGGTGACCCCCTGGACAAGAACACCGACCTGGGCGCGATCAACTCGCGGCAGCAGCTCGACAAGATCACCGAGCTGACCGCAGCAGGGGAGGCTGAGGGCGCGCAGCGCTGGTCGCCGCCGTGCGAGCTCCCGTCGCGAGGGTACTGGTTCGCGCCGACGGTGTTCACCGGGGTCAGCCAGTCGCACCGGATCGCGCGGGAGGAGATCTTCGGCCCTGTGCTCTCTGTGCTCACGTTCCGTACCCCTGAAGAGGCGGTCGCGAAGGCGAACAACACCCCGTACGGCCTGTCGGCAGGCATCTGGACGGAGAAGGGCAGCCGGATCCTGTGGATGGCGCAGCGCATGAGGGCGGGCGTGGTGTGGGCGAACACTTACAACCAGTTCGACCCGGCCAGCCCGTTCGGCGGTTACAAGGAGTCGGGCTTCGGACGGGAGGGCGGCAGGCACGGGCTCGCCGCATATCTAGATGTCTGATGATGCCGCGCGGCTGTCCGTGCGCAAGACCTACAAGCTGTACGTCAACGGCGCCTTTCCCAGGTCGGAGTCCGGCCGTTCCTATCCCGTTCACGCCGCGAAGAACGGCGAACTGCTCGCCCTCGCCGCGCAGGCTTCCCGCAAGGACGCGCGCGACGCCGTGGTCGCGGCCCGTGCGGCCTTCGGCAAGTGGAGTTCGGCTACGCCGTACAACAGGGGACAAGTCCTCTACCGCGTCGCGGAAATGACCGAGGGAAGGGCCGGGCAGTTCGCCGAGGAGATTTTGGCGGCTGAAGGCATGTCAATGGCAGCCGCACGCAGGACAGTGGCCGCCGTGATCGACCGGTGGGTATGGTATGCCGGCTGGCCTGACAAGGTGGCGCAGGTCGCGGGCGGCGCCAACCAGGTCGCAGGCCCCTACTTCAACTTCAGCGTTCCCGAGCCGACCGGGGTCGTCGCGGTGATCGCGCCTGCGGAGTCGAGCCTTCTCGGGCTCGTCAGCGTGGTCGCGCCCGTGATCGCGACAGGGAACGCGGTCGTGGTCGTGGCCAGCGAGGAGCGGCCGCTGCCCGCGATCACGCTGTCCGAGGTGCTCGCCACGTCTGACGTGCCTGGCGGGGTCGTGAACGTGCTGACCGGGCGTACGGCCGAGCTCGCGCCCGTGCTGGCCGGGCACTTCGACGTGAACGCCCTCGACCTCAGCGGCGCCCCTGCCGGGTCGCGGGCAGAGCTTGAGCGGCTCGCGGCGGCCAACGTCAAGCGAGTGTTCTGGTCGGCGGACGACTGGGCGGCTCCTCCGACCCCGCGCCGGATGCTGGCGTTCCTCGAGACCAAGACCGTCTGGCACCCGGTAGGGATCTAGCCGACGCCTGCGGTCGCCTCCGCGTAGTCGGGCGAGCAGCATCGATGGCCCCGCGTTGCTGCTGGCGAGGCGGATCTACCAGCAACGGTGGCCATCTGATGCTGTTGCTGTGACGTCGCTGGGCCTTTGATGCTGTAGCCGGGGGAGGGCTAGCAGCATCGTTGGACATCTGATGTTGCTGGCCGGGCTGTGCAGCCGGGGCGGGGCGGGACCGTCGGCCAGCCGGCTCGGTGCGCGGGTGCTAGACCTCGCCGTAGAGTCGGTCGCCGGCGTCGCCTAGGCCGGGGACTATGTAGCCGCGCTCGTTGAGGCGCTCGTCCAGGCCGGCGGTGACCACCTTGACAGGGATGGGGAACTCGTCGGGGAACGCCTCGTTGACCCTGGCGATACCTTCGGGCGCGGCGAGCAGGCAGATCGCGGTCAGGGAGGCGGCGCCGCGCGCGGCCAGCATTCCGAAGACGGTTTCCAGCGTCCCGCCGGTCGCCAGCATCGGGTCGAGCACGAACGTGTCACGTCCGGTCAGGTCGGCTGGAAGCCTGGTCGCGTACGTGGACGCGACCAGGGTTTCCTCGTCCCTGGCCAGGCCGACGAAACCGACGTCGGCCTTGGGCAGCAGCCTGGCCATTCCGTCGAGCATGCCGATGCCGGCCCTGAGCACGGGCACGACGAGCGGGATCGGCCTGGCCAGCTTGACGCCTTCGGCCGTGGCGACCGGCGTGTGCACCTGGACTCGCTCGACCTTGATGTCACGGGTCGCCTCATAGGCGAGGAGCGTGACAAGTTCGTCGGTCAGGCTGCGGAACACCGGCGTTTCAGTGTGTATGTCCCTGAGCGCGGTGAGCTTGTGCGCGATGAGCGGATGATCAGCGACGAGCGTGTGCATGATCGTTAGTGTGACAGGCCGGGCACCGGCTCAGGGTGGCTACTGGCCCACCCGCCCGTCGATGCACTCCCGCAGCAGGTCAGCGTGGCCGCAGTGCCTGGCGTACTCATCGATCCTGTGTACGAGCACCTCTCGTACCGCGATGCCCTCCTTCCCGAGGCGCACGCCGAGATCCTGATGCTCGGCCAGCAACGCGTCAGTCTCTGCCTGCTCGCGAGCCAGATCGGCGTATGCGGCGTCGACCGTCGCCTGGTCGCCGACCGCGCCGTCGAAGTCGGCATCCCGCGCGCCGTACAGCCTGGGCGGAGGATCGCCGGGCAACATCCAGCCACGCCACGCCCGCTCGGCGCCGGCGAGGTGCCTGATCAGGCCGAGAAGGGACATCGTCGACGGCGGCACCGATCTCCTGGCCAGTTGCTCGGGGCTGAGGCCTTCGCACTTCATCAGCAGCGTATGCCGGTAGTGCGTCATGTAGTCCTGCAGCGTCGCCAGTTCGCCGTCCGGACTGACGCCGTCGGGGTTGCGCGGGTCATCGTCGGGGTCCGCCCACATGTCGGGGTAGACGGTCGCCTTAGTCCATCGCTTGGGTTGCTCGCTCATTCTCGTCATGGTGGTCCCCTGGGTACCCGGCTGACCAGCTTATTTCTTGATTAGGTCACAGGTACTTGTCAAGCCTGGATATCGAATTTATGTTCTACTAGTGGGATGAGTGAAGTGACCCGTCCGGACTGGTGGCCGTATCCCGAGCAGTGTCCGGCCGGCCACCAGTGGGGGCCAGGCCGGGTAATCATTAGCTGGTCGCCGTGCGACTGCCCGGCGGCCCTGGCCCAGCCTGGTCGCGGCCACCGCCGCGTGCACTGCGGCACGCCCGGCTGCACCGCGACGTGGTACCAGCCCAGGCACTCCCGCGCATCCTGATCGCCGCGGGCTGGCGGCCCCGCTGCGGTCGCGGTCGGGTTCCCGCCGCCCGCCAGAACCCGGCCCGAACATCTGGCGCGTTCCGGGCATTTCGCCGGGGCGTATAGCATCGCTGGCTCGTTGTTGTCGTTCGCGGGGCCTGGGCCAGGGACATCGGTGGCTACCTGATGTTGTGCCCGCAGCAACGGGGAGCCAGCGATGCTGCCGGCCCGCGGCGGGTTACGACATCGGTGGCTCTTCGATGCTGTCGCGGGGGCGAGGGCCGGGGACTCTGCGGGGGGGATGGCTGTTTCAGCCGGGCTGACCGGCGGCCGCCGAGCGGGCACGAGCGGCGGTCAGCGCGCGCTCCCTGGCGTTGGTAGCAAGAGCGGGGATGGACGGGTCGGCCAGCGTATATCCGAGGAATCGCATCGTGACTGCTCCTTCTTATCGTTGACTTCCTACGCCCACGCGTCGAACGCCAGCGTCCCAGATCGACAGTGAGGTAAGAGTTTTTTCTAAGCCAGAGATTTGCCGCCTGTCCCCGCGTAGAGCAAGATCGCCTGAGTGAGCTTCGCCGTGGCCGGCGCGACGTTCGGGCTGGTGTTCGTCGCTGAACTGCCCGACAAGACCGCGCTGGCGAGCCTGATCCTTGGCAGCAGGTACCGCCCGGCGTACGTGTACGCGGGGGTGGCGGCCGCGTTCGCGGTGCACGTGGCACTCGCCATCGCGCTCGGCAGCCTGATCGGGCTCCTGCCGCACCGCGTGCTGTCGATTGTCGTCGCCGTGCTCTTCGCGCTCGGCGCGGTGCTGCTGATCAGGGGAAGGAACGAGGCCGAGGAACTCGCCGAGGCGAAGAGGGACACTCAGCCGACGTTCTGGCGGGTGGCTGGTGCCAGTTTCCTCGTGATCCTCGTCGCCGAGTTCGGTGACCTGACGCAGATCCTCATCGTTAACCTGGCCGCCAGGTACCACGACCCGCTTGCCGTCGGTCCAGCCAGCCTGCTGGCGCTGTGGGCCGTGGCCGGCCTCGCGATCGCGGGCGGACGCGGGCTGCTGCGGCTCGTGTCTGCTCGGGCAATCACCCTGGCGGGGGCAGGCGTCATGCTCGGGCTGGCGACCTGGAACGTGATTGAAGCGATCCGAGGCTAGCGAACTTGTCCAGGCAGTGTTCTGAGCAGAACCAGTACGTCCCAGACTCGGTCCGCATCTGGGCAGGGGCGGCCGACCGTTCGACTTGCATACCGCAGACGGGGTCGATCGCGTGGCCGGTGTCTGAGCGCAGGCGGTCCCTGGTCCTGTGCAGGTAGTAAAGCACCGCGAAGATCACGAGAAAGGTCAAGTTGAGCACGGTCGTGTAGTTCCAGCTCAGGTGCTCTGGCGCGACCGGCGCGGAGGCGGGAGCGCGGGCCGGGATCAGGCCGGCCACGCTGAAGGCCAACTCGGTGACCAGCCCGGCCGCCGCCATCAGCGCCCAGAACCCGGCAAGCATCCGCAACGCGAGCCGCCTGCCGTAGTACTTGCGGTAGATCAGCACGAGCGGCAGCGCGACGAGGTCGCCGAAGAGGAAGCTGATCACGCCGCCGAAGCTGATGCCGTCGTGCCAGAGGGCAGCGGCGAGCGGCACGTTGCCGATTGAGCAAACGAAGCTGATCATCGCGATGAACGGGCCGGCGACCGCGTTCTCGATGCTGGTCAAGGCGCCATGCCCGGACAGGAAGAACACGCGCCAGAACGAGACGGGCACGAGCACGGCAAGCATGCCCGCCCCGAGGAAGCCGATCAGCAGTTCCCTGCGCAGCATGGTCAGGTCGGAGACCGTATAGGTCGCCGCGCTCGTCCAGCCTGCCCTGGTGCGGATGCCTGGCTTGCGCCCGACGTTCTCGTCGGCCTGCGCGGGCACCGGTCTTGCCTTGCTGGCCAGTCTCGCGGTCAGGAACAAGCCGCCGAGCAAGGCAAGCAGCCCGATCATGATGATCCCGCCCGCGTACTCGGCCACGGCGAACTGCCAGCCCATCAAGACGACAAGCACGACGCCGAGTTCGATGACCAGGTTCGTCGAAGCGAACATGAAGACCATTGAGGTGACGAAGTCCGCGCCGTTGGCGAACAGCGACTTCGCCATCGCCGAGGCCGCGTAGGAACAAGATGAGGACAGGGCGCCAGCGGCCGAGGCCCTGGCGATCGCACCAGGCCGGTGATCGCCGAGCTTGGTGCGCAGCAGCCGCCGGGGTGCGAATGCCTGGACCGCGCCGGAGAGCGCGAAGCCGCCGAGCAGCGCCCACAGCGTGTCCCAGAACATGAAGAACGACTCGTGCAACGACGAGCCCAGGTCGCTGAGTACTGTTAGCACGATCCGATTATACCCCAGGGGGGTATCTGTTCAGGGCGCCAGGTGACCCCTGGCTGGCTGCTCCAGCCATCGACCATCCTCGTCGTCCGCTGACCTGACCATTCCGATCTGGTGCTCTCTGTCCGATCCGGGGTTTCTCTTTGTATGATCCATGGACCGGACGAAGGGAACCACAGATGTCTGCCCTGACCGTTGCCAGAAGAGGACGTCTCGCGGGTGCCGTCATTCCGGCCGCCGCGATCGCCATCGCGGGAATCGTGGTCGCGCAGTCGGGCGCTCAGGCGGCGTCGCGCGGCCCCGCGCTGCACGCGGGGCCGAAGATTTCCCTTGGCAGCACGTCCAACGTCTTCGCTCAGTCGTTCACGCAGGCACCTGACGGTGCCGTGTACTACTCGCACGGCTCGGTCGTCTCTGTGGTCAAGGGGAACGCCGCGCCGAAGACCGCGGTCCACGCCGGGCACGCCGTGCAGGCACTGGCTGCGAGCAGTTCTGACCTGTTCGTGGAGACCGGGCTCACGGTTACCGAATACCGTCGCAGCGACTACAAGGCCCTGCGCCACTTCACGCTTTCAACTCCGGTCAAGCCGATCACCGAAGCCGGCCTGATCTCCGGGGCGGGTAATACGCTCTGGTCGTGGACGGACTGGGCGACGGATGAAAGCGGATTCGAGTTCGCGACCGTCAGCCGGATCAACACCGCGACCTCGGCCGTGCACGTGGTTTCCAAGTACGGCTTCCCCTCGCCTGACGGCTATGCCGCCGGCTCAAACGGGCTCTACTTCCAGTCGAACCCGCCGAGCGGCACGTACCTGGATAATGCGACTCCTGGTGGCGCGCTACACGCCCGCAAGCTGTCGGTGGCTGAAGGCAATCCGCTGGTGCTTATTGGCGGAAAGGTGGAATTGCTCGTCTTCGGCCACCACGTGACCGTTAACACTTACAGTTCTTCGCTGGCCCCGCTGACGTCCGAGCAGGTCTCCGTCAACGACGCCACGCTCGCTTCGGCCGATTTCGGCCTGGCGGTGCTGAGCGGCAGCGGTGCGGCGCTGACGGTGAGCAAGCTGAACCCGGCGACGGGCGCGGCTTCTGGCGGCGTGCACGTGACCGGCGCGGCGGTGCTGCTGTCCGGGCCTGATGCCGATGTGATCGAGGTGTCGCACGACACGCACGGAACCCTGACTCTCCAAAGGGTCAGCTCCTGACGTACGGCCGCCCGGCTAAGTTTGACTGGGCGCCGACGCCCAGGGCGACAAGGTCAACGACCTGGTTCACGAACTGCTCGTTCAGAGGCCGGTGCCCGTGGAGCAGCCGGTAATAGCATGCACCGAAGACCAGGTCGAGCACGACGCCCGCGTCGGTCGTTGCCGGTATCTCGCCCCGGCTGATGGCCCGGTCGAGCATCATCGAGTACTGGGCACGGAGCGGTGCGATGACCTGGTCCTGCCAGGCCATCGCCAGCCCACGGTCCTTGTGCATTTCCGCGATCAGCCCGGCGAGAATGATGCCCGCGTTCGTTCCCCCGACGGCTCGCACCCATTCGCCGAGCGCGATGCGGAGGTCGCCGGAAAGAGTTCCCGTATCACGCAGCGCCTGCTGCTCACCGACCTCGGCAAGGAACGCGTCAAGCGCCAGCGTGCCGCGAGATGACCAGCGCCGGTAGATCGTGGTCTTGCCCACCCCGGCACGGGAGGCGACTTCCTCGATCGTCAGCCCGCTAACCCCTTTGTCGGCGATGACGTCGTTGGTAGCCAGGAGGATCATGCGGTCGGCCTGCTCACTCCGCGGCCGGCCGCGCCTTGGTCGCACGGACCTGACCGGAGTGCGCTGGCTGAGGGTCGGGACGGCAAGCGGCGCTTCCATCAAATGCGCGACAACGTCCGGCTCATCAGGGTCAGCTGAAAGCGGAGCGAAGAGCGGAGCGTAGCTGCGTGAAGCGACGTCAGCGGTATCTGTTCCCGCAGGCCGCGATGCCGCCGCTCCGGCGGGTCCGCGTTCGGCGAGCGCCGCGATTTTACGCAGCCGCGCCGGAATTCCTGGGCTTGCCATCGCGCTACAGCCTACCTCAGAATTTTAAAAACGTCTCGTATCGTATTGTTCTGAAAGTTGCGACAAAACTTGACTGGTATTGCCAAGCCGGACTCGGGCTAAATCGCATACCAGGGTCGGCCGAGCCTAAAATGCGCCCGAGCCCCCGTGCGGGCGGACTCGGGCACAGACATGGCAGAACAGACATGGCAGATTAGCGCGTTTCCGCGCATCAGTCCGGGCAATCAGGTTCCTGAGCCGACCTCTTCCTTTGGCCGGCTGGTTTCGGTGTCCTCGCTGGCGTTCACGGCCTTCTTCCCGCTCGCCATCTTGGTCAGGGTGGCCAGCGGTGCCTTCCTCCTCCTCGGCAGGCCGGTCATCGCGCCCGGCTCCGACACGGCCGGAGCCGGGGTCCTGCTGGCCCTGGTCGCGGCAGGAACCGCGTCGGCAGCCGCCGAGCGCTCGGCCAGCTTCAGGTCACGCACCGAGATCACGGAGAGCCGGCCAACCGCGATGGCGGCGACTCCGATGATGAGGACGCCCAGGCCGGTAAAGTACCCGAGTTGCTCAATGGTTCGCGCGAACGAACCGCCGACCGGGCTGCCCTGGACCGGCGGGTTGTGCATGAGGAGCCTGGTCAGGTGCCCGCCGAAAGCGAACCAGGCGCCGCTGATGCCGGCCAGCGTAGCGCCGCTGATGGCGGCCGGCCGGAACTTGCTGGTCAGCATGATGATCCCGCCGATCACTGCACCGGCCGCAGGCAGGAACTCAAGCCACACCCGCCCCCCGGTCACCGCCCACGCCTTGTCAGGCGTGTAGGCGTAATGCAGATAGGGTCCGATCAGGGGAACCAAGCCGCCCCAGATCCCGAGCAGGATAAGCAACACGCCGCTGAAAGCGCCGCGACTTCTCGGCAAGCGGAGCGCCGTCCCGGCCATCAC
>DATJLT010000017.1:0-4266 GCA_035509195.1 Streptosporangiaceae bacterium
TGTTCCCGCTGCGCCGCCGCAGCCCTTGACCTGGCGGCATCGAGCGCCTCAGCGAGCCTGCCTGTCTCCTCCTGCGCAGCGGCCAGCCGACTGCGAGCGCCATCGGCCTGTCCGCGGAGCTTGGCCAGCCGTTCGGCCCGCTCCGCCGATGCCCTCGCCTGCCTGGCGAGCTGACGCTCGGCGTCCGCCAGAGCCGACTCAGCCGCTGCCCTGCCCGCTACCGAGGAGTCAAGTTGCTCTCGCGCGGCCTCGAGCCTTTCCTCAAGCTCGTACTCCTGCTCACGCAGTTCGGCCGCTTCTCGTTCGAGCTCGTCCGGATCGCGTCCTGGCCGCGCGGGGTCGGGCGGAGCAGACAGGTGCTTGTGGCGCTCGACCGCCAGGTCGGCGATGGCGCGAAGCCGCTCGCTCAGGCCGCCGAGCGCGAAGTAGGTCTCCTGTGCCGCGGCCAGCCTCGGCGCATGAAGCTGAGCCGCGGACTCGAGTTCGGTTTCCTGTTCCCTGGCGATACCGAGCACGGTTTCCAGTTCGGCACGAAGGGCCGTCGCGGCCGCCTCGTCGGCCTCGTCCCGCTCAAGCTCCGCGGCCAGCGTGACGAAGTCGTCTGCGAGCAGGCGCAGCCGGGCATCACGCAGGTCGGCCTGGATAACCGCGGCCTTGCGTGCTAGCTGCGCCTGACGGCCCAGCGGCTTGAGCTGCCTGCCTAGCTCGGTTGTCAAGTCGACCAGCCTGGTCAGGTTCGCCTGCATCGCGTCGAGCTTGCGAAGCGCCTTTTCCTTGCGCCTGCGGTGCTTGAGCACCCCGGCGGCCTCTTCGATCAGCGCGCGGCGAGCCTCAGGTCCGGCGTTCAGTATGTCGTCCAGATGCCCTTGTCCGACGATGACGTGCATCTCACGGCCCAGGCCGCTGTCGGAAAGCAACTCCTGCACGTCGAGCAGGCGGCACTGGCTGCCGTTGATCGCGTACTCGCTCTGACCGGTGCGGAACAGCAGCCGGCTGATTGTCACTTCTGCGTAGTCGATGGGCAGCGCGCCGTCGCTGTTGTCGATGGTCAGCGTGACCTCGGCCCGGCCGAGAGCCGGCCGGGCAGCCGTGCCGGCGAAAACGACGTCCTCCATCTTGCCGCCGCGCAGGGGCTTAACCCCCTGCTGGCCCATGACCCAGGTGAAGGCGTCGACAACGTTCGATTTACCCGAGCCGTTCGGGCCGACCACGCAGGTAATGCCCGGCTCGAAGCGCAGGGTTGTCGCTGAGGCGAACGACTTGAAGCCGCGCAAGGTGAGGCTCTTCAGGTACATCGCCTGCGTCTCCTCACCACTTCGCTCGGTCCCACCGCACAGAACCGCGATCCCGCCACACCCTACCTTCGCAACCCAGCGGATGAGGCTATGCAGCCGATCGTGGCGGCATTCTGACCAGGTCAATCACGCTTCGCGGCAATGCCAATCCACCTGCTGCCCAGGAAAATGCCGACAACACGGGCATGACGGATCGCGACCGAACGCGAGGAACGATGAAACGGACGGTCGCCTTAGAGGCAGAGCAAGCCACCCCGCAGTAGCACAAACCGCCTTCTGGCGACGTGCTACCGCGAAGGGCAGCCAAGCCTCTCACGACCGTCCGTTACACCGAACCGGCCAAACATACACTTAACCCGTCAAACGGGCCGTTAAGTCAGAACCGGCTCGCGATCGTCGAGCAGCATTTCATGGCCGACGCCCGCCGCGAGCACATCGTTTACTTCCTGTAGCCGGGCAAGCTCGGCTTCAAGATCACGTACTCGCCGCTGGAGACGGCGTACTTCTGAAACCATGCGGGGATCAGGCCCGCCAACATGGCCAAGCAGAGCCTTCGCCATTGCTTGAGGTCCTCCACACTGAGTGACCAGAGTGGGCGCGCACGTGGATTCGCGAGAAAACGCGCCAGGCTGCGCGCAGGTAACGCATCCATCGTCCCATCTGAAGTGCCATCCGGTCAAGTTGACGTTTCCGCAGTTCACAGCCAGTCAAACCGACTCCGCTCGCGCGACGCCCCGGCCGGCCTACCCTTGACCCCTCCGTTTGCCGCCCTTTCCCCGTCTCAGGCAGCCTTGGGCCTCCGAGTGCAGGCGGCAACCCCCACGTCGCTCCTCTGTCGGAGGTCCCTTCGGCGCGGCGGACCTCCACGCCGGCGGTGAGGGCTGGTTCCATGATCACGTTAGGGCTTGGTAGCGCAGGTAATCCGGGGACTCCGTGCTGAGTAGCTCCCCGGCCCGCCCGGCCAAGCCCGGCCAGCTCATCGTTCCACAAATCCCATGAAATCGCCACGGAGCTCGTCCCAGCGGTGGGTCACCTGCGCCACTTGCCCGGGCGTGCCGGGACCCTCAAGCAGCCCGAGCAACTCCCCGAGCCCGTCTTTTGAACCCTCGGCTACGACCTTGACCCGCCCGTCCGTAAGATTCTCCGCGAATCCGACCAATCCAATCTGAAGCGCCTTTTTCCGTACCCACCAGCGGAAGCCGACCCCTTGCACCCGGCCACGCACCCAGGCGGTCAGCCGGGCATGGTCGCCGACCTGGCCCCTGGCCAGCAGGTCACCTACCCGGCGGGACTCATCGCCAGAACCGCCAGAGCCGCCAGAATTGCCGCCTGGCCAGTTCACCAGCGCCCCTTACGGGGGCGCCGCTGACACCGCGGGCAGCTATACGACGACCTGTTCATGAACTTCTCCCTGATCACGGGAGTCCCGCACCGAGGGCAAGGCTGATCTTCCCGGCCATATACGGCCAAGGATCGCTCGAAATATCCGCTTTGCCCGTTCACGTTTACATAGAGCCGGTCGAACGAGGTCCCCCCGGCTCCGATGGCCTCAAGAAACACCGAACGGACCGCGTCGAGCAGTCGCGACACGTCTGACCGCCGCAGCGCGTCCGTTCCCCGCGCCCAGTGCAGGCCAGCCCGCCACAGCGACTCATCGGCGTAGATGTTCCCAACTCCGCTGATAAGCGACTGGTCAAGCAACGCCCGTTTGATGCCGGTCCGCCGTGCGAGCAGCCGCGAGGTAAAGACGGACTCGGAGAACGCCGGCTCAAGCGGATCAGGCGCGATATGCGCGATCGCCTGAGGCAACTGCGCGCCGCCGGGCCAGTACGACAGGTTCCCGAACGTACGCTGGTCGACAAACCGCAGGTCAAGACCATCGTCGACGAACGTAAACCGAGCGCGCAGGTGTGGTGCGTAAGCCGCGAGCGGGTCCCCGACCAGCAGCTGTCCGCTCATCCCAAGGTGAGCAAGCAGCGCATCTTCGCCCACGGAAAGCCAGAGGTATTTACCGCGCCGGTTCACGCCGGTGACGGTGCCGCCCTTCAGGGCGGCCGTCAGGTCGTCTGGCCCGCCGACGTGCCGCCGCACCGCACGAGGATGAAGAATCTCGGCCCCGGCGAACGTCCGGCCCTTGACGTAATCCTGAAGGCCGGCCCTTACGCTCTCGACTTCTGGAAGTTCAGGCACTGTCGGCCGCGGGCGAATCCGCGCCGGAGCCCGCGCCAGGCCGAGCGGCCGCACCGGACCCAGCCGCCGCACCAGCGTTCCCTGCGGTAAGTCCCTTGATCGCGGTCCAGGCCAACTCGGCCGCCTGCTGCTCGGCTTCCTTCTTTGACCGGCCTTCGCCCCGCCCGTACACCTGACCGCCGATCCGCGCGACGGCGCGGAATGACTTCTGATGATCGGGGCCGCTCTCATCAACGAGATACTCAGGCCCGCCAAGCTCTTGCGCAGCCGTCAGTTCCTGCAGCGACGTCTTCCAGTCAAGTCCCGCTCCGAGCCGCGCCGACTTGGCGATGACCGGGTCGAACAGCCGGTGCACGAGCGCGTCGGCCGCGTCGAGCCCGCCTGCGAGGTACACCGCCCCGATCACGGCTTCCAGCGTGTCGGCGAGAATGGAAGATTTGTCCCGGCCCCCGGTCGCCTCCTCGCCCTTGCCAAGCCGCACGTAGCCGCCCAGTCCAAGGCCGCGCGCTACCGAGGCAAGTGCACGGCTGTTAACCACCGCCGCCCGCAACTTCGCGAGGTTGCCCTCGGGAAGGTCAGGATGGCGACGGAACAAGGTGTCGGTAACGATCAGCCCGAGCACGGAGTCACCAAGGAACTCAAGCCGCTCGTTGGTCGGCAGGCCGCCATTCTCGTACGCGAAAGACCGATGCGTCAGCGCCCGGTCGATCAGGTCATCGCCGACCTGAACCTGCAGTTCGCGAAGCAGGACCGCGGTGTCGGCATCTTGTGCCCGGCCATC
>DATJLT010000018.1:0-9916 GCA_035509195.1 Streptosporangiaceae bacterium
CTGTGATCTGCGCTATAGGTCACGAAGGCCGCTAGGCGCTGGTAACGTCTCGGCTCAGGGGAAAGGATGGTGTCGGGTGGATCGCTGCGCGCTATTCGTTGATGCAGGCTATGCCCTCGCCGATGGCGCGATGGCCGTTCATGGCACGCGCCGCAGAGATTCCGTCTCATGGGACCACGCTGGCCTGCTTAAGCTGCTCGCTGGCCTGGCCAGGGACAGGACCGGGCTTCCTGTGCTGCGTTGTTACTGGTACGAGACGGCGTCAGAAGGCCGGAGGACCGCCGAGCACGACGCGCTTGCTGAGATGCCTGGTCTCAAGCTGCGGCTGGTCAACGCGCTGCCAGGCCGCCGCGAAGGCATCGAGAGCCAACTGCGCCGCGATCTGGTCACGCTGGCCAAGAGCGGCGCGATCACCGATGCTTTCATCGCCAGTGCCAACGAGCACATTGCAGAGATCGTCGCTGAAGTGCAGGATCTAGGCCTGCGGGTCGTGATACTGCACATTGCCTCTGACGGCGGCTGGACGATACCGCTGCCGCTCAGGCAGGAGTGCGACGACATCGTCGAAATCTCAGGAGTCCACCTCCGCTCGTTCGTTGACCTGATCAAGGGCGCCGAGCCCATCTCGACTGAAGATCAGTACCCGTCAGGCGCCTATGGAGTTCGCGGCATGGGCGACGCTAAAGGCGTCGTAATGGGCGCTCTTACTCATCAGGGCATGCCTGCGGCCGCCCTGCCACCCCCCGGTGCCGTTTACCAGGTTCCAGAGAATCGCGATCCCCGCGCGGACGCGCCGGCCTACGGTGGCCAGCCAGCTCAACCGCAGTTTCTCGGGGCACCCACAGCCGGGAGCATGCCTGGCCAGCAGACGCACCCGCAGGATGCGGTGCCATCAGCGGCGAATAGTCTGTATGACGCCGGACCCGCCCAGCCAGCCCAAGCCCCAGGCCAGCCCAATATGGGCCAGGCCATGTCTGCCCCCGCTTATCAAAACGGCACAACCGGTATCTACCAAGGGACACCAGGCATCGGCTATCCGGGCAGCGCCGGTCCGGCCGGCGCGGGTCAGCCGCCAGCCGGGCAGCAGGTTCCTGGTCAGCCTGACGTCAGCCAAGCCGCTGTCCACCAGACCGGCCCGATCCTGAGCAATGTGAATCAGACGGGTCCGATTGCGGTAAATCCTGGCCAGCCTCAGAACGGCGCGGGTCAGAACGGCTATCCCGCAGAACGCGGTCTTACCGCGATCCCGGCGAATGGTTTTCCTACGTCGGGCTTTCAGCGCGGTCCAGCGCATAACGGCACAGGACATAACGGAGCAGAGCTGGGTTACCCAGGCCAGCCCCAGAACGGCATGATGCAGAACGGCATGATGCAGAACGGCCAAGTGCAGAACGGCACAGGCCAGAACGGGGCGGCGCAGGGTAACCTTCCCCAGAACGGCCCAGCTCAGAACGGCCCAGCTCAGACCGGCCCAGCTCAGACCGGCACCGGTCAGTTTGGTTACCTGACGGGACAGGGCCCAGGTACTGGGCCGACCGGATATCCAGTCAGGCCCGAGCAGAACGCGGTTCCCCCCGCCACGCAGTTCTCCCAGCAGGCCCTACCTGCTCTGCCAGCCCAGCCTGCCCAGTCCTCACCACCCGCCCCGCCCTCGCTATCCGCTCAGCCTCCCCAGCCCGCGTATCCCGCTCAGCCCGCCCACCCGGCACAGGCCATGCAGCCCCCCGCTCCCGGCAACCAAGGCGCGCCTCAGCCAGGTCTCCCCGCGCAGTCAGGCCAGCCAGGCCAACTGGGCCAGGCTCCCGGTCAGACACAGTCCTATCAGTACCTCGCAGGTCAGCAGGGCCAGCCGGGCCTCACGGGCCAAAACCAGCACGGCCAGGGCCTGACTGGCCAAAACCAGCACGGCCAGGGCCAGCACGGTCCGGGGCAGCCCGGCCAGGGGCAAGGCCAGCCCGGACCGGGGCAGGGCTATCCGGGGCAGGGCCATCCAGGCCTGAACCATCCTGGGCAGGGCAATCCTGGGCAGGGCCAGCCAGCGACGGGCCAGCCGAGCCAACTGCCCGCCGGCCCTGGTTATCCCATCGGCCAGAACGGCAACGCCCGTCCAGGTACGCAGCAGTCCGGCGTCTTCCAGGCCGGGCAGTTTCCGCTTGATGCCAGGCCAAGGGATCCGTACGGCCAGGGCGCGGCGCCTCCCGTTCCGCCGGGCTTTAACGCCGCACCTGTCCCTTTCGCCGGGCCGCCCGGTTTCGGCCCGCCTGACAGCGGCTTCGATCAGGGCTTGCGGGCCTCGTTCGGCCAGAGCCAGGCTCAGGGCGTCGGCGCGCTGATGCAATCGCAGGCGCCGGGCCAGCAGCCGATGCCTCAAGCGCAGGCCGTTCGGGTACAGCAACCGGTCGCGATCGCCCTGCCTGAAGCGGTCAAAGCCGCGCATGCCGAAGGCTACAACTTCGGAGAGTCGGTCGGGCGAGACGCTCCGGGTCTCTGGCTGGAAGCGGTGCTCGCGCGAAAGCCGCGCATGCCATCGGACCTTGAAGCCAGGCTGCTGCAAGGTTCCGTACTGCCCATTGACTCGCTTCTGCATGACGAGGTCAGACATTCACTGCGGCGCGGTTTCTGGGACGCGCTGGAAAGTGCGCGGCGGTAATTCGAGTGGTTGGAACCCGCCAGGCTATGGGTACTTTGGTGATGTGCCGTTGCTGACCCGTGAAGAGTTCGACGCCATTGAGTTCGAGGCCGCTCTAACGGGCGATCATGAAGCGGCTGCGGAACGAATGAACGAGCTAGCCCACACTGGCGTTCAGACCGAGTCGATGGCCCGCGCTGAGGCCTTTGTCCGCGCCGGAGAGCAATGGCTGCTCGCCGACAACCCGGACCGGGCGGCTTATGGCTTCCGCATGGCGATCGCCGACGGCGGCCCAGTGGACGTCGACCCGAGGGTGTCATTGTGCCGGGCGCTATTTCAGCTCGGAAACCGTGACGAAGCCTATGCCCTGATCGGGCAGCTTGGCTCGGAGGGCCGGACTGACGCTCGTGCCTGTGACATGATCACCGAGTTGCTTGTTGAGCAGTCTGACCTACAGGCTGCTCTGGACTGGGCAACCGCGGGAGTCAAGCTCTGGGTTACCGCGCACGCCGACCCAGCCTCGGCCGAGTCAGGGCTGCGCGACCTGCTGAGGCTCCGTTACCGCATACGCAACGATCTCCGCCTCCCTGAAGACGAATACGACCGCATGATCGGCACTTAGCCACCGTCGCACCGCGATGCCGTCGACGGCGAACCCCGCCCGAACGACGTAGAGCGGGCTGACCCCGTTTGGTGTGGGCCGGGCAGGGCCGGGTGCGGGCTGGGCGGGGCCGGTGTGGGCTGCGCGGGACCCCTACGCTGGGACGGCGTCGGGGTTGCCTGACCGCCTTCCGACGGTCAGGCTGTCCCTGTCCTCATCGACGTCGACAAGCACTTCCTGCCCGTCGAGGATCTCTCCGGCAAGCAGCTTGCGTGCAAGCTGATCGCCGATCGCTGACTCGATCAGGCGGCGCAGCGGACGGGCGCCGAACACCGGATCGAACCCGGTAACCGCCAGCCACTCCTTAGCCGCCGGCGTTACGGTCAGCGTCAGCCTTCGGTCGCCGAGGCGCTTGGCGAGCCTCGCGATCTGCAGATCGACGATCTTCGTCAGTTCCTCGGTCGACAGCGGGTCGAACAAGATGATGTCGTCGAGCCGGTTGAGGAACTCTGGCTTGAAGGTCGCTCGCACGACCGACATGACCTTGTCCTTTTTCTCCGCCTCATCAAGCGCCGGGTCAGCGATGAACGCTGACCCCAGGTTCGACGTCATGATCAGGATCGTGTTCCTGAAGTCGACCGTCCTGCCCTGACCGTCGGTCAGCCGACCGTCGTCCAGGACCTGAAGCAGGATGTTGAAGACCTCGGGGTGAGCCTTCTCCACCTCGTCGAGCAGCACCACACAGTAGGGTCTGCGCCTGACCGACTCGGTGAGCTGGCCGCCTTCCTCGTAGCCGACGTAGCCTGGTGGCGCGCCGACCAGCCTCGCCACCGAGTGCCGTTCCGAATACTCGCTCATGTCGATGCGGATGATCGCCCGCTCGTCGTCGAACAGGAACTCCGCCAGGCCCTTAGCGAGCTCGGTCTTGCCCACGCCCGTCGGGCCGAGGAACAGGAAGGAGCCAGAAGGCCGGTCCGGGTCGGAGATGCCGGCGCGCGACCTGCGAACAGCGTCAGAGACCGCCTGCACGGCGCGTGCCTGCCCGATGATGCGGCGGCCGAGCTCGTCTTCCATGCGAAGCAGCTTGCCTGTCTCGCCTTCGAGCAGCCGGCCGGCCGGAATCCCCGTCCAGGCCGACACCACGTCGGCGACATCGTCTGGGCCAACTTCCTCTTTGACCATGGGGCGGCCGTCAGGACTGCCAGTCGTGGCGTCAGCCACATCCTCCCCGGCGGCCGAGGAAGCCTGCGCCAGCTCCTGCTCGAGTGCGGGCAGTTGCCCGTACATGAGCCTGGAGGCGGTCTCGAAGTCGGCGTCGCGCTGTGCCCGCTCAATCTGGCCCTTCAGGTCATCGAGTTGCTTCTTCAGTTCGCCGACCTTGTTCAGGCTTGACTTCTCCCTCTCCCAGCGGGCCAGAAGCCCTCTGAGCTGCTCCTCCCGGTCAGCGAGGTCGGCACGCAGCCGCTCAAGGCGGTCCTTGCTCGCGGGATCGGCTTCCTTGGCGAGCGCGAGTTCCTCCATCTTCATCCGGTCCACGGTGCGCTGAAGCTCGTCGATCTCGACCGGACGGGAATCGATCTCCATCCGCAGCCGGGAAGCGGCCTCGTCCACCAGGTCGATCGCCTTGTCAGGCAGGAACCTGGCCGTGATGTACCGGTCGGACAGCGTGGCAGCGGCCACGAGGGCGGCATCGGCGATCTGCACCTGGTGATGTGCCTCGTACCTGCCCTTGAGCCCGCGCAGGATCGCGATCGTGTCCTCAACAGAGGGCTCGTTCACGAACACCTGCTGGAACCTGCGCTCAAGCGCCGGGTCCTTTTCAATCCGCTCCCTGAACTCATCGAGCGTCGTCGCCCCGACCATCCTGAGCTCGCCCCTCGCCAGCATCGGCTTGAGCATGTTGCCCGCGTCCATCGCGCCCTCGGCCGCTCCGGCACCGACCACGGTGTGCAGCTCGTCGATGAAGGTGATGACCTGGCCGTCGCTCTCCTTGATCTCGCTGAGCACAGCCTTGAGTCGTTCTTCGAACTCACCGCGGTACTTCGCGCCGGCCACCATCGCTCCCAGGTCAAGCGCGACGAGACGCTTTCCGCGCAGCGACTCTGGAACATCGCCGGCCACGATCCGCTGCGCAAGGCCCTCGACTACTGCGGTCTTGCCAACTCCAGGATCGCCAATAAGCACCGGGTTGTTCTTAGTACGCCTGGACAGCACTTGGATTACCCGGCGGATCTCCGCGTCCCTGCCGATCACCGGGTCGAGTTTGCCCTCACGCGCGCTCCTGGTGAGGTCAATGCCGTATTTCTCCAGTGCCTGGTAGGTGCCCTCTGGATCGGGCGAGGTCACGCGGGTGTGACCGCGGACCTGCTCGAACGAGGCAAACAGCTTTTCCGCGGTCGCGCCGGCCTCCTGCAGCACGCGGGCAGCCTGCCCGCCCTCCGCCGCCAGGCCGACAAGCAGGTGCTCGGTCGAGACGTACTCGTCGGTCATCTCCCTGGCGCGCTTGGCGGCGGCCGCGATCGCGGCAAGTAGCTGCCGCGAAGTTTCCGGCGCGCTAGCCGTAGCACCTGAGATCCTCGGCAGCTTGGCAAGCAAATCCTTGGTGCGGCTCGCGACCGCCGCGGGGTCGGCGCCGGCCGCCCGCAGCAGCGGAACGGCTATGCCGCCTTCTTGATCGATAAGCGCGGCAAGCAGATGCAGTCCGTCAACGTTCGGGTTACCTGCTGCCGACGCACGTTGCAATGCCTCGCTGAGAGCCTCCTGGCTCTTGCGAGTCAGCTTGTCGTCCACTTAGTTCCTCCGTTTAATACTTTCATCTCAGGCCGCCGGGCCTGCCCGGCGCGCGTTGTCCGACCTGACTGGCACCAGCGCGCCGCCGCCTTCGGTCTTCTCTCTCAGCAGGGCAGCCAGCCGGGCGGCGACCGCCCTGGTTGACTCAAGCTCCGCGCGAAGCTGGCTGAGCTCAGCGTGCATTTCCGCGAGCATCATCCGGTTGCGCTGCCATTCGCTTTCAAGCTCGAGTATCCGTTTGATGCCGTTCAGGTTGACGCCGTCTTCCTGCGACAGGCGCTGCACCTCGCGCAGGATCAGGATGTCGCGAAGCGAGTACCTGCGGCCCTTGCCCGCCGTCCTTCCCGGTGAGACCAGGCCCATCCGGTCGTAGGCGCGCAGCGTCTGGGGGTGAAGACCTGATAGCTGAGCAGCCACGGAAATGACATACACAGGCGTGTCGTCGGTCAGCTCGAAGTCCTGCGACATGTCATCTCCTCTCCCCGCCCCCGTCTCGTCCATTACGTCCGGCCCTTGCGCAGCAATTCATCTCGCGGGTCCTCGCCCGCAGTGGCATCCTTGAATTTCTCCAGCGCGTCCCTTGCCGTGTCGGTGAGCTGGGTCGGGACCTGGACGTCGACCTTGACAAGCAGGTTTCCCACCGTGCCGTCGGCGAGCCGCACGCCCTTGCCGCGCACGCGGAAGATCCGCCCGTTTGGCGTACCAGGCGGGATCTTGACCGTCACCGGCATGCCGCGATGCGCGGGCACCTTGATCTCTGAGCCAAGCGCCGCCTCGGCGAAGGTGACAGGCACGGTGACGGTGAGGTTGTTGCCGTCGCGGCCGAAGACCGGGTGCCCGGCCACATGCACGCGGACGTACAGGTCGCCAGGCGGCCCGCCGCGCTCACCTGGAGCGCCCTTGCCCTTGATCCTGATTCGCTGGCCGTCGGCGACGCCGGCCGGGATCCTGGCCTGGATCGTGCGGGAACTCATCGCCCGCCCGCTGCCAGAGCACTCAGGACACGGGTCCTCCACGATCATGCCGCGACCGCGGCAGGTGGTGCACGGCTCGGAGAAGGCGAAGTTACCAAGATCGCGGCTTGACTGACCTGTGCCCTGGCAATCCGGGCAGATCTTCAGGTCCGTTCCCTGCTTGGCACCTGTGCCACGACAGACCTTGCAAGGACCCTCATCGGTAAGCCGCAAGGTTACCGTGGCACCGTCGATGGCGTCGCTGAACGACAGCGACGCCTCGGTCTCGACGTCCGCGCCCCGGCGTGGCCTTGTCTGGCTCGTAGATGTACGGCCGCGGTTGAAGACCCCGCCGAGGATGTCACCCAGCCCGCCCGCACCGCTCGAACCGAAGATGTCGCCTAGGTCGAACGTCGAGTACTGACCGCCTCCGGCACTGCCCGGCATCCGGGCGCCGCCACCGAACAGCGACCTGGCATCGTCGTATTCCGCCCGGCGCTTGGCGTCGGATAGGACGTTATAGGCCTCTGAGATCTCCTTGAAGCGCTCTTCCGACGAAGCGTCACCCTTGTTGGCGTCGGGGTGATACTTGCGGGCGAGCTTACGGTAAGACTTCTTGATCTCCTCAGCTGATGCTCCTTTGGAGACCCCGAGAGCCTTGTAATAGTCCTTCTCGAGGAAGTCCTTGGTACTCAACGGGCTTCTCCTGATCGGCGATTCATCTGGTGTCAGCCGGTCTGACCGGTATCTGGGGCGCCGTTTTCCTGTTGGCCGTCAGCGTCGGCCTCCCCGGCTGTCCTCGCCCCGGCCGGATCGGTCGGCTCGGCGACCGCGACCCTTGCCGGTCGCAGGATGCGCTCGCCGACCTTGTAGCCGGGCTGCAGGATCTGCACGCAGGTTGGCTCGGTGACATCGGGCGAGTAGGAATGCATGAGGGCCTCGTGCACGTTCGGGTCGAATGGCTCGCCAGGCTCGCCGAATGGCGTCAGGCCCAGCTTGGTTGCGGCCGCTTCGAGTGCCTCGGCGACGGCCTTGAAGCCGCCGGTCAGCTCTTCGTGCGAACGAGCCCTGCCGATGTCATCAAGAATCGGCAGCAACTCGGACAGGACGCTGGCTAGCGCCTGCTCCCTGACCGCGACGCGGTCGCGCTCGACCCGCTTGCGGTAGTTGGCATACTCAGCCTGAACGCGCTGCAAGTCCGCAGTTCGCTCGGCCAGCATGGCGGCCACGTCGGCCCCTTTCGTCTGATTGTTGGTGGTGTCCGCCGGCGGTGCGCCGTCTGCGGCTGCTTGCTCCGGTACTTCCTGAGCCGTGCCGGCCTGGTCACCCGTGCCGGCCTGGTCGGCGTCCGCCGCGGCGGCCTGGTCAGGGTCGGCAGACTCCTGACGGCGGCTGCCTGGCTTGGACTCCGAGTGCTTGCCCGGGCGGGGCTGGCCAGGCCCGCGAGGGGCCTGACCAGCCGCAGCCGAACTGGCCTGGTCTGTACCTGCCTGGTCCGTGCCTGCCTGGTCTGTGCCTGCCTGGTCACCCGTGCCGGCCCGGTCTGTGCCTGCCTGGTCCTGGCCCGCCTGGCCTGGCTCAGTCGCTGGCTGCCTCGGCTGTCCGGTGACGGGATCGATACGACGGCGATCCCTGATTACCGGTCCCTGGCTCTCCTGCTCTGATGCCGACATCAGGCGGTGTCACCCCCTGGCCGCTCGTCTTCGACGATCTCGGCCTCGACAACCTCGTCGTCGTCGGTGTCGGGCTGGCTGCCGGCGTCGGGCGCGTTGCCTTCTGCCTGGGCCTGGGCGTAGATGGCGGTACCCATCTTCTGGCTCACCTGGGCGGCCTTTTCCGTCGCCGTGCGGATCGCCTCGGTGTCGGTGCCCTCCAGCGCCTTCTTCACCTCCGCGATCGCCTCGCTGACCTCGGACCTGACGTCCTCGGGGATCTTCTCGGCGTTCTCGGAGATGAACTTCTCCGTGGTGTAGGTCAAGGTCTCCGCGCGGTTGCGGACCTCGGCCTCCTCGCGGCGCTTGCGGTCCTCGTCGGCGTACTTCTCCGCGTCGGCCATCATGCGGTCGATGTCGTCCTTGGACAGCGCAGAGCCGCCGGAGATCGTGACCGACTGCTGCTTGCCCGTGCCCAGGTCCTTGGCAGAGACGTTGACGATGCCGTCCGCGTTGATGTCGAAGGAAACCTCGATCTGCGGCATCCCCCGCGGCGCCGGGGCGATCCCGGCCAGCTCGAACATGCCGAGCTTCTTGTTATACGCGGCGATGTCACGCTCGCCCTGGAACACCTGGATCTGCACAGAAGGCTGATTGTCATCGGCAGTGGTGAAGATCTCGGACCGCTTCGTCGGGATCGTCGTGTTCCGCTCGATCAGCTTGGTGAAAATGCCGCCCTTGGTCTCGATGCCAAGCGACAGCGGGGTCACGTCGAGGAGCAGGACATCCTTGACCTCGCCCTTGAGCACGCCCGCCTGCAGGCAGGCGCCGACCGCGACGACCTCGTCAGGGTTCACGCCCTTGTTCGGCTCCTTGCCGCCGGTCAGGTCCTTGACCAGGTCGACAACGGCCGGCATGCGGGTGGAGCCGCCGACGAGGACCACGTGGTTGATCTCGGATAGCTTGACGCCCGCGTCGGCGATGACCGATTGGAACGGCTTCTTGCACCGGTCGAGCAGGTCAGAGGTCATCTTCTGGAACTCCGCGCGAGTGAGCTTGGTGTCCAGGTGCAGCGGGCCTTGCTCGCTGTGCGTGATGTAAGGAAGGTTGATCTGCGACTCGGTCGAGCTCGACAGCTCGATCTTCGTCTTCTCCGCGGTCTCCCGCAGCCGCTGCAGCGCCATCTTGTCGGTGCCCAGGTCGATGCCGTAGCTGTTCTTGAAGTTCTTGACCAGCCAGTCGACGATCCTCTGGTCCCAGTCGTCGCCGCCGAGGTGGTTATCCCCGCTGG
>DATJLT010000019.1:0-3105 GCA_035509195.1 Streptosporangiaceae bacterium
CACCCACCTGGTGCCCCGGCTGTACGATCCGGTGCGCGGCACCGTGCGCATCGGCGGGCAGGACGTGCGCGACCTGACCATGGCCTCGCTGCGGGACACGGTCGGGGTGGTGCCGCAGGACGCGCACCTGTTCCACGACACGATCCGGGCCAACCTGCTGTACGCGCGGCCGTCGGCGACAGAAAAGGAGCTGACCGAGGCGTGCCAGGCGGCCCGGATCTGGGAGCTGATCTCGTCGCTGCCCGACGGTCTTGCCACCATCGCCGGGGACCGGGGCTACCGGTTCTCCGGCGGGGAGAAACAGCGCCTGGCCCTAGCCCGGCTGCTGCTCAAGGCCCCGTCGGTGGTCGTGCTTGACGAGGCGACCGCGCACCTGGACTCCGAATCAGAAGCGTCGATCCAGCGGGCGCTCACGACGGCCCTGGCCGGGCGGACGTCGCTGGTCATCGCGCACCGGCTGTCCACGATCAGGGCGGCGGACCAGATCCTCGTCGTCGACGGCGGGCAGATAGCCGAACGCGGAACGCACGAGGAACTGCTCGCCGCGGGCGGAGTGTACGCGGGGCTGTACCGGACGCAGTTCGCCCCGCAGGCAGCGTTACTGTAATTGCCTGTGTTCTCGGCCCGGTGCATAATGTGAATCAGGGTACCTGGGGAGGGGGCGCAGCGATGACCTCTGACCCGGATTTTGCTCCTATCAGTGCTTTCTACGCGAGCCTCAACGAGACCGTTCCAGATGACATCGCGCTCAAGGCTGATCATTATCCCTATCACCGCCGCGTCGTCGTTATCGTGCTCTTTGATCTTTCTAGCTCAATGTCGTTCCTCATAGCAGGCCGGCGACCTATTGACCTGCTCAACAAGCGGCTCCGCGAGTGGCTGCCCAGCATCCGCAAGAAGGGCAACGGAGAACTGCGCGATGCCGAGTTCGCCGTTATCACCTTTAGCGGTCACGGAGTCCGGGTGATTACGGGTGACCGCTCACGCCCCCGCGAGCGGGCGCATGAGGACGGCGGCGCCTTCGTGCCCGCCGCCCTGCTTGACTTCGGCGTGCTGGAGGCATCCGGGACGACGCCGATGGTCGAGGCGATCAATTGTGCCCTTGACCTTGGCGAGGCCCGGGTCCGTTACCTCGCCGACCAGAGCCTGCCGGGCGTCCAGGTCAGGATCTTGATGTTCACCGACGGTGAGCCGAACGAGCGGGACCTGCCGCCGGGCGCATGGCAGGCCGCGGTCGCTCGCGTCTTCGCGGCAAGGGAAAGAGGGCCAGTGCAGTTCTTCGCCCTCGGCACGCCTGACGCCGACCCGACGGTCTTGCGTGAACTGGCGGGACAGGAGGGGTACATCCCTCTTGGCCAGTTCGATTTCGCCAGGCTGCTCGACATTATCCTTGTCGCATCCACCGTTCCTGATCCGTACAAGACGATCAGAGAGCAATTTGGGTGGGAGGACCGCGGCCGTGGCTGAGGATCGTGACCGGGCGAGCCGGCAGATCGTGGTCAGCCGGATAAGCGACCGGACGAGCGTGCTCGGCCCGGGGATTCGCGCCGCGGTCTGGGTGCGCGGCTGCCCGCTGCGCTGCGCGGGGTGCATCTCGCCGGAGGACCTGCCCTTCTCTGGCGGCACCTCGATGACCGTGGCCGCCGTCGCTGACCGGCTCAACGCGCTGCCCCCCGACGTGCGGGGAGTCACCTTCTCGGGCGGCGAGCCCATGGCTCAGGCGGTGGCGCTCGCGAACCTAGTCGATGCGCTGCGCGCCGCCAGGGACTGGTCGGTGATGAGCTACACCGGTTTCACCCTCGAGCATCTTCGGCGGCACGGCGACGCCGGTCAGCACGCCCTGCTCGCGCGACTCGACGTGCTCGTGGACGGGCCGTATCAAGCCGGCAGGCACGCCTCCTTGGCCTGGCGCGGATCGAGCAACCAGCGGCTGCACTTCCTGACCGGGCGGCACCAGCCGCCAGATGAGGACGCTTGCGCAGGGCTGGAGTTCCACGTCGATTCGACCTCGGTGAGCTGGACTGGAGTGCCGCCCGTGCCCGGGTTCCGTGCGAGTTTCGAAGCGCTCATGGCCGCCGAGGGCGTGCGGCTGGCAGTTGAGGAGCAGTAGATGTCGAAGAGCCCGAAGCACACGGTGGCCGAACTGGCCGCGGAACGCGAGCGAGAGCTTGAGCGGCTCCGCAAGGAACGAGAGCTTGAGCAGCGACGCCGCGAGGAGGAGGCCAGGCGGCAACGGCTGGAAGCGGGCCGGGCAGCGTTGCTGCGCGACGCGGAGGCGGCCAGGGCACGCGCGGCTGGCGCGACAGCTACCGCCGGATCCGCTGGCCTCGGCGCACGGCGCACGGCCCTGCTGGCCGAGATCGACCGACTCGCCGACGACGTTCGCGCGGCCACCGACGAAGGCCAGCTAACAGCGGAACGAGACCGCCTCGGCGTCGCCCACCACGAGACCGACGAGATCGCGCTGGCCATAGCGGTAATCCTGGCGACCCGCGAGCGCCAGGGCGCCATCGCCGTCATCCGGGCATCGCTGGCCGACGTGCCCGATCGCCGCGAAATGGACCGGCCCGGCGCTAATGAAGTCGACAGGCTGCTCTCGCTGGCCGAGCGCCAGGTCTCCGACAGCGCGGTGTTCGCCGCGGCGCACGCCGCGCTGGCCAGTGCCGTGCGAACGCACCTGTCCCAGGCGCAGGCACGCCGCGAGGCTCTCGCGAGGATGCGTGCTGAGGCCGCCCCGGCCTGCTCGGACCTGCGGGAACTGGTTGCCGAGGCACGGTCGGCGGGCGCTAGCCTCGCGAGCGTCACCGGCGCCGAAGAGATCCTCACCGCCCTCGCGTCCGCGGTCGAGGCCGAGGAAGTGCCACGGGCGCTGTCCCTGGCCGCGCAAGCCAGGCAGGCGGCGGCCGAGCTTGAGCGCGAGTTCGACGGCTGGCTTGACCAGCTGGACCGCGCGCGCCTGGTCTTCGAGGCCGTGACCCGGGCACTGCCCCGAGCGGGATTCACCATCCAGGCTGACAGCTACGCGGTTGTCGGCACCAGCGTGACGATCAAGGCCGAGCGCTCCGATGGCTCCGTCGTGGAGCTGGCCGTCGTCCCCGGCGAGGC
>DATJLT010000020.1:0-10997 GCA_035509195.1 Streptosporangiaceae bacterium
CGCGCCGCCCGGGCATGTCGCCCGGGCGGCGCGGTGTCAACGGTGACGGCCATTGGCTCTTCGCTACTTGGCTGTCGAGAAGAGCTGCGCCACGGTCGGGGCCGTGGACGACAGCGCGGAGGAGGCAGAGGCCTCGCCGCTCAGCACCGAAGAGATCATCGGCTGGAGTTGCGAGGAAATCTGCTCGTAGACCGGAGTAACCGGGCGCGGCGTGACGACCGCGTAAACCGCCTGCTCCTGCTTGTAGTAAGGCGCGGCCGCGTACAGCTTGGCGTTGTAAGCGGACTTGACTGACGGCGGGTCGCCAGCGCTGATCGCGCGGGCGTCCTGCGCGGTGACGCCGGTCAGGTACTGGATGAATTCCCAGGCCGCGGCCTTGTGGGCGCTCTTGGCGTTGATCGCGAGGTCGTCGCCGCCCAGCGAGGACTGCGGGGTCGCGCTCGGGAATGGTATCCAGCCGGTGTGGCCGTCAACCGCGGGGTAGGTCTTGGTCTCTGAGAGCTGGAACAGGTAAGGCCAGTTCAGCGCGAACGGGGTCTGCCCGGAAAGCCAGGCGTCCTGCACGTTGCCTTCCTGCCAGGTCGTCACCGCGGACGGGGCGATCTTGTAGGTGTGGATGGCGTCGTACATGAACGTCAGTGCCGCGGAGTTGGCCGGGGTGTCGATGTTGGAAAGCTGGGAGGCGCCGATCTGCGCACCCATGCTCTGCCAGGCGGTGACGGCGCCTTCGTACTCGGCGCCCTCGAAGGCCAGGCCTTCCTTCAGCGAGTGGTCCTTGGCCAGCGCGCTCTTGGCGTCGCTGACAAGTTCGGAGATTGAGGTCGGCGGGGTCTTGACGAGGTCGGTGCGGTAGTAAAGGCCTTCCGCGTTAATGAACCACGGGATCGCGTAGACGCCGCCGTTGTACTCGCCGGTCGCCATCTGCCCTGGGAAGAATTCGCTGGTGTCCGGGTGGAAGGAACTCAGGTTGGCGATCCAGCCTGAACGGGCGAATGCCGAAGGCCAGGTGACGTCGGTGTAAAGCACGTCGGGCGTCGACGCGCCGGCCAGGAAGTACTTTTCTTCCTGCTGCTGCGCGACGGTCGCCGACGAGGAAAGGTTAAGAATGCTGACGGTAATGTTAGGGTGCAGTTTCTCGAATCCTGTGATCGCTGCCTTCGTCGCCGTGCCTTCGGTGCCAAGGCCGGCGGTCGCGAACACGATGGTCTGCTTCGCGCTGGCTTTGACCTGGCCGCTGCCGCTGGTTCCGCTCGCGCCGCTGTTGCTGCTGCAGGCGGCGAGTCCGAGTACCGCGACGGCGGCGATCCCGGTGATCGCGGTCAGGCGACCGCGTCGGTGCTTTGGCCACATATGCATATGGCCACCTCTCTTTCTCAATCGGATTTACCCATTTCTTACTATTTCCGTCAGCTCTTTCGACAATTGGGTGATCGTCGTACTGACGGGCCCTGAGAGCGTGAGCGCCCGATGCACTGAACTTGAGATTGCCAGGCTGAGCTGGTTGTACTCGGGAATTGCCGGGCGCGGTCTGGCAGAAAGAATCGCCTTTTCCAGGGCCGGCAGGTAGGGGAACTTCCTGACCAGCGAAGGCTGCTGGTATAGCGAGGTCCACACCGGCGGCAGTGAGCCGTGGATCAGGATCTGGCGCTCGACGGGCAGGCTCGTCATGTATTCGATGAACGCCAGCGCCGTGCGCGGGTGCCGTGAGAACGCGCTGATCGCCAGGTTGGCGCCGCCAAGTGCGCTGGAGCCAGGCCCGTCGGGGCCGGGAAGCGCCTCGACCCCGAACTTGCCTGCGACGACGTTGCCCGGCCCTGGCTTGCTGGCCTGGCCGTATACGTACGGCCAGTTGTTCAGGAACAGCAGTTTGCCCCGCTCGAACGCGTCCTGCGACGTCTGCTCGTCGAAGCTGAGCGCGGCCCGCGGTATCCACCCCTGTTGGAACCCGCTGACCAGGAACCCGAGCGCTTTACGCGCCGCCGGGGAGTTAAGCGTGACCTTGCTGCCGTCCGGGGAAAGGATGCTTCCCCCGGCCGACGCGACGGCCTCGTCGAAGTTGACGGTCAGGCCCTCATAGGCGCGGAACTGCCCGGCGTACCCCCAGAGCTTGTACCGCGGCGCGACCGTCTTCGCGAGGCCGGCGAGCTGCGCCCAGGTCCGCGGCGGCTTCACGCCCGCGCGCTTCAGTACGTCACTGCGGTAGTACAGCAGTTCTGCGTTGCTGGTGTACGGCGCCGCCCATAGCTGTCCGTGATACATGGCGGTATCGACCGCCGGCCGCAGGAAGTCACCGAGCGGGAACAGGTTCCCGCTGAGCGGGACGATCCAGCCGCTCGAGGCGAACTCCGCGGTCCACACCACGTCCAGGCTCATCACGTCGTAGGCGTCACTGCCCGCCTGCAGGTTCGTGACGAGCTGCGCGAGCTGGTCGTCAGAGTCGTCCGGCAGCCTGACAAGAGTGACCCGCTGGCCTGGATGCGTCCGGTTCCAGTCCCTGAGCAGCGACGGCAGGTAGCTGCCCGTGTCGAGCTCTCCGGTCGCGAACGTGATCGGCCCGATGCCGCTCAGTGAGGACGCCGATTCCACCGGGGCGGCGGCGTCGACCCTGGTCAGGCTGCACGCGGGCACGGTGAGCGCCACTGCCGCGAGTGCGGTCAGCCATTGCGGGAGGCACCGAACTTTCGGTCGCGCTCCTCTGGCGCTCGTCATAGATACGTGTTATATACCTGTGTTATGTACGAGTCAACAGGAAGTTACGCAGAGGTTTCCTGTTGCCGCGATCCGGAGGTTTAGAGAAGATGAGGGGCGATGGCTATGCGCCTGCCGCTGCTGGCGCTGCTGGCTAAGGAACCCGCTCACGGGTATGAGCTGAAGAACCTGCTCGAGCAGACCTTCGGCCAGGCTTATCCGTCGCCGAACATCGGGCAGATCTACGTGACCTTGCAGCGCCTTGAGCGGGACGGGCTGGTGCGGAGCCAGGACGTCGTACAGGCGACCAGGCCGAACAAGCGCGTGTACGCGCTGACGAAGACCGGCGGCGAGGCTCTCGCGAACTGGGTTGAAGAACCAAGCGACGCGCCACGTATTCGCGACGACTTCTTCATGAAGCTGGCCCTCAGCCCGATGGCCGGGGCGACCGACCAGATGGGGCTGATCAACCGGCAGCGCAGGCATTACCTCGGCCTGATGCGCGGCCTGTCCGAGCTGGCTTCTTCGGCCGGCGATGACAGCCCGATCGCCAGGCTGCTGATCGAAGGCGCCATGCTGCACTTGCAAGCGGATCTTGACTGGCTCGAGCGGTGCCAGGAGGAATTGATGTGATTGCCCGTGCCATCCCGCGGCCCGTTACCGCCGCTGATGAGATGCTGCTGAAGATCACCCGGCTGACCAAGGTGTTCAAGGGCAGCGGCCCGCCGGTGCACGCCGTGCGCGAAGTGAGCCTGTCGGTTCGGCGAGGTCAGTTCGTCGCCGTGATGGGTCCTTCCGGCTCGGGCAAGTCGAGCCTGCTGCACATGATCGGCGGACTTGAGCCGCCAACGAGCGGTGAGATCTGGTTCGACGGCGTTCGCGTCGACGGTCTTTCACAGGCGGCGTGGGCCTTGCGGCGCCGTCAGCACATCGGGTTTGTCTTCCAGTTCTTCAACCTGGTTTCGAACATGACCGTCGCCGATAACGTGGAATTGCCCGCGCTGATGAGCGGTGCCACCAGGCGCCAGGCCAGGGAACGCCGTACCGAACTGCTAGCTGAGCTCGGCCTGTCAGACAAGGCCGGGGCTTCTCCCGCACGGCTTTCTGGCGGCGAGCAGCAGCGGGTCGCCCTGGCCCGTGCGCTCGCGAACCGCCCGAGCCTGCTTCTCGCCGACGAGCCAACAGGCAACCTGGACAGCCTGAACACCTCGGACGTGCTGCGGGTACTTCGCCGTGTCCACGGCCAGGGCCAGGCCATCATCTTGGTGACGCATGACGCGCGGGCGGCCAGCATGGCGGACCGGGTCATTAACCTGTTCGACGGCATGGTGGCCGATGACATGGACGTGCTGCCGCCGGTCAGGTCCTCGGTCGCGGCCGCCGGCGTCATCCGGCTTGGCGAGTGATCCGGCATGCGGGCAGCTCTCCGGTGGATTCGCTCGGACCTGCGGGCTCACCCCACGCAGGTGATCGTCGAGTTGCTCGTCGTCGCCGGCGTGCTGACCGCCTTGCTGCTCTCGGCGACCGTGCTCGAGGGAGCGACCAACCCGTGGCGCGGCTTGTTCGCCCAGTCGAAGGGCGCGCAGATCTGGCTGCATCTCACCCATGGCACGAACGTCAGCCAGCTCAGGCACATCGGCGGCGTGACAGAACTCGCCGGTCCCTACACCACGACCGCGGCCACGATCGTGCAAGGGCCTGTCCAGTCGGCGGTTGAGCTGCGCGAGATGACGCCGAAGATGCCGCAGATCGGGCGGCTGCTTGTCCGGCAGGGAAGCTGGCTGCGGTATTCGGCACCTGACGGAGTCGTGCTCGAGGCCTCGTTCGCGCAGGCCATTCATGCCGTGGTGGGCACCAGGCTGGTCGTCAACGGCATTGACGGCCCGACCGCACGTGTCCGGGTCATCGGCATAGCGGCGACCTCCGATCAGGGTTTTTATCCAGATCAGACGCCCGGCCTTGCCTGGGTTCAGCGACCGGTGCTCCGGCGGGTAGAGCCGGTCGCCAAGCACACTGAGGAACTGGTCGGCATCAAGATCGCCGATCCGGACTCGCTCAATACCAGCTTCGTCGCGCAGCAAGCGGTGGCCGAGTTGTCTGGCGCCGTGCAGAACGTGTCGACGTGGATGCAGGTCGAGCAGTCCATGGCGCGGGGAGACCCGCTGCTCGGCCTGCTGCTTGCATTGTTCGGCCTGGTGACTCTTGGCGGAGCGGTACTTGTCATCTTGAACGCCACCGGCGGGCGGGTGCTCGTGCAGCTTGAGGATCTCGCCACGCTGAAGTCGCTCGGGTTCACGCCGGGGCAGATCACCGACATGGTCGTGGCCGAGCACGCCGCGGTCGGCCTGGCCGGCACTGCCGTCGGCGTCGTCGCGACCAGGTTCCTGACGGTTTCGCTCCTGCAGGGGATCCCGGCAGCCATCGTGCCCGCCGTTGTGCCGTTGCCCGCGTTGTGGATCGTGTTCATCGCGTGCTCGGGTGAGTTGCTCGTGATCCTGGCCGCCGCCTTTCCCGCGTGGCGGGCCGGGCGGGTCAGTGCCGTGGTTGCCGTGCGCCGCCCGCTGCCTTCCGGGCACCTGTCGCAGCTAGCGCGGCTGGCCATGCTGTCGCGGTTCCCGCCCGCGGTCGTGCTCGGCGCCCGTGCGGCCTTCATCAGGCGCCTTCCTGCCGTGCTGACCGTGGGCGGGCTGGCGGTGTCCATGGCCGTGATCACGATCGGCCTCGGCGTGGCCTCGACCGTCGACGACGTACAGCAGCACCCGGCCGACATCGGCCTGGCGGCCGCGCTGACCGTCAGCCCGGGAGAACTGAACCAGGCTGAGGCCGCGCGGATCGTCGCCGCGGACCGGCAGGTCGCGCACGCGTACCCGTCTGTGCAGGTGACGGCGCTGCTCGCGAGCGGACAGACCACGATCACCACGCTCGGCCTCGGCACCTCGGCCCGGCCTTACCCCTTCGACGTGGCGCAGGGGAGCCTTTACCGTGCGCCAGGGCAGGCCGTGGCCAGCCAGGGCCTGCTCGACCTGCTGCACGCGAAGATAGGCACGTTCGTGACCATGCAGATCAACGGCGTGCCGGTGATCTTCCACTTCGTAGGCCGCATCGTCGAGCCCGAGTACAACGGGCAGGTACTCGCGTACGGGCTCGACACGCTCAAAGAGGCAGGTGTCGAAAGTCCTCCTGTTTATTACAGTCTCGTGCTCCGGCCAGGAATCACCGCCAGCGCGGCGCGCGCACACCTGCTGTCCGTTTCAGGCGGTCGCCTGGACGTGGCCGAAGTGACCAACCCGGCCGGCCAGCTCGGCATCATCAGGCCAATGCTCATCGGCCTGATCGCGGTGCTCGCTCTCGTCGGGCTGGCAAGCGTGCTCACGGCGTCGGCGGTCGGCATCCGCGACCAGCTACGCGACGTGGGCGCGCTCCGCGCGATCGGGCTGACCCCAGGGCAGGTCATGCTGTCGCTAATCAGCAGCACGGCCGCGCTGGCGATCGTCGCGATCGCGATCGGCGCCACCGCCGGGCTGCTGGTCTCCACCCGGCTGATCAACCTCGGCGCTCAGCTCTACGGCATCGGATCGGGCATCGGCAGGCCGCCTTCCGCAGAGGCGATGGCGGTAGCCATCCTCATCGCCGCGGCGGGCGCGACCCTGACGGCGATCTGGCCGGCGAGGCGCGCGGCGACCATTCCGGTCGCCGCGATGCTCAGACCCTAGATAACAGAAAAGATAAGGAAAGGCGGTACGCGGTGGCGCAAATAGTCCTCGATCATGTCAGCAAGGTGTACCCGGACGGAGCCAGGGGCATCTCTGACCTCAGCCTGGAAATCCCCGACGGCGAGTTCATGGTGCTGGTCGGGCCCTCCGGATGCGGGAAGTCCACCGCGTTGCGGTCGATCGCCGGGCTCGAGGAAATCACGTCAGGCACGATCTCGATCGGCGCGCGGGCGGTGAATGACCTGCCGCCCAAGGACAGGGACATCGCGATGGTGTTCCAGAACTACGCCCTCTACCCGCACATGACGGTGGAGGACAACCTCGCTTTCGGCCTGAAGCAGCGCCGTACGCCCAAAGACGAGATCAGGCGGCGCGTCACGGAAGTCGCCGGGCTGCTCGGGCTGCAGGACTATTTGCAGCGCAAGCCGGCCGCGCTGTCGGGCGGCCAGCGCCAGCGCGTCGCGATGGGCAGGGCGATAGTACGCGAGCCGCAGGCGTTCTTGATGGACGAGCCGTTGTCGAACCTGGATGCCAAGCTCAGGGTTTCGATGCGTGCCTCGCTTTCGCAGCTTCACGAGCGGCTCGGCGTGACCACCATTTACGTCACCCACGACCAGGTCGAGGCGATGACGCTCGGGCAGCGCGTGACCGTGATGCTCGACGGCAAGCTGCAGCAGTCAGACACCCCGCAGACACTGTTCAACAACCCGGTCAACCTGTTCGTCGCCGGGTTCATCGGGTCGCCCGCAATGAACTTCGCGACCGCGAAGCTGGTCAGGGACGGTGGCGCGGCCGTCGTTTTCGCCGGGTACAAGCTTGCCGTGCCAGAGTCGGTCTTCGCCGCCCGTCCCGGCCTTGACGGCTACTTCGGCCACGACCTCGTCGTCGGCATCCGGCCCTCCGACCTCGAGGATGCCGAGCACATCAACGAGGACTGGCCGAAGATCAAGGCCGTGGCCGAGGTGACCGAGGCCCTGGGTTCGGAAACTCACGTGCTCTTCCGAATCGACTCGCCCCCGGTCAAGCATCCCTCGCTCGGCACGGTGCGAAGCAGTGACGAGGAAGAGACCGGGCTGCCGCTCGACAGCGGCAAGACGCTGTGGACCGCCAGGGTTTCCGCGCGCAGCCTGATCAGGTCTGGCCAGCCAGCCGAGTTCGCGGTCGACACGTCGAGGCTGCAGTTCTTCGACGCCGACAGCGGCCTTGCCATCGGACTGCAGCAGGCGTAGGCAGCCGAACTAACCCAACCAGTCGAACCAGTCGCGCAGGTCGGTCGTAGCAAGATCTGAAAGGTGATCGGAGGAGGTCCGAGCCATGGTGACCGCCACACTTGCCCGTATCGAACACGCCGACCTGCCCTGGCTCGCGGACGTACTCTACATCTCGCCCCTTGAGCCCTCAGACGGCGCTTGCGCCGAGGTGGTCAGGAGCGCCATCGTCGCCTCCCTGGGCCGTCACTGCTGCGACGTGCTTGCCTGCGCGGCCGAGGTCGCTCAGGAAGCAGGCGACCATCCGGAGATTTACCTGCCGCGAATGCGGTGGGCCCTGCGGGCAGTTGCCCGCGCCTTTCCTGACGCCGCCCGGTAACGGCAGGAACAACGCCCGCTAGGAGGTGGGCTAGTGCCAGCTCTCAAACTTGAGCAGGTAACCAAGGTCTATGGCGGTGGCGTGCTTGCCGTCGACGAGGTGGATCTCGACGTCGCCGATGGCGAGGTGCTCGTGCTGCTCGGCCCTTCCGGCTGCGGGAAGACGACAATCCTCCGGCTCATCGCGGGGCTGGAGGAGGCCACCGCTGGTGTTTTGTGGCTGGGCAAGGACCGAGCTAATGACCTCCAGCCCCGCGAGCGCAATGTCGCGATGGTCTTCCAGCAGGGTGCCCTCTACCCGCACCTGACCGTGTGGGACAACCTTGCCTTCCCGCTGCAAGTCGGGGGCGAGACCGAGTTGTCCGTGGTGAACGCCAAGGTGCGAGAGATGGCGTACGGCCTTGGCCTTGGCGAGAAACTGGCGCGCAAGCCGAGCCAGCTTTCCGGCGGCGAGCGCCAGCGGGTGGCCATCGGGCGTGCCCTGATCAGGGGCAAGCCGACCGTGCTCCTCATGGACGAGCCGCTGGCCAGCCTGGATATTGGCCTGCGCAACGACCTGCGTGCCGAGATCGCCTCGCTGGTCAGGTCGCTGCACCTCACCACCGTTTACGTGACGCACGACCAGGCAGAGGCGCTGGCGCTCGCTGACCGGATCGCGGTACTTCGGGACGGGCGGATCGAGGACGTCGGGTCGCCTGCCCGCGTCTACAGCGATCCGGCTACGGCGTTCGTGGCCTCGTTCATGGGCGCGCCCCCTTCTAACCTGGTATGGGCCACGATCTGGGTGAGAAACGGCGATCGTGTCATGATCGACTTCGGCGGGCAGCAGCTCGAGCTGCCGTGGAGCGAACCGCGCAGCGAGTTGCTTACGCCGTACCATGGTCAGCCCGTGATCGTCAGCATCCGGCCTGAGGTGGTGTCCCCGGCCCCGGCCATGACTCCGGCCACGGGCCAGGGTGGCGCGGGCCGGTCCACGCTGCACGGCAAGATCAGCGCGCTCGAGTACTACGGTCACGACTGGCTCGCACGGGTAGACGCCGGCCTGCGGCTGGTCGACAGCGAGGCCGTCCAGCCGCAGGAAAGTCACGGCCATCACCGTGGCGCCAGCTTGCTTGTCCGTGTCCACTCGCTGAGCGGGTGGCAGAGCGGCCAGGAGGTCGACATCGTCGTCGACGTCCCTGGCATCCATGTTTTCGATTCCTCTGGCAATCGGATCGACCGGATGCCGGTCGGCCGGGCGGCCATGCACTAGTCAGGACTCGCCAGTCACGGACCGGCGGTCGTCATCAGGCGCAGTGACCGGCCGTTCCACCACTCGGCGAGGGTAGCTTCACCGCTTGGCTGGCCGGGCTGGTACCTGGCGCCGACCGTGGCGCACCAGCTTATGCCGTGCGGGCAGGAGACCTGGCTCAGCTCGTTGGCCTGGCGGCCGGGCGCCCACTGAGCTGTCGTGACCCGCCACCGCTTTCCCGACCACAATTCGGCGAGCGACTTGCGGTTCGCCCAGCCGACCGCGAGGCACCAGTTCGTGTCCGGGCAGGTAACGTCGGTGAGGGCACCGCCTGCCCGGCGGCTGCCGAACACCTGCCGCCAGTGGCCGTTCTTCCAGAGTTCGGAGAACGGCCTGGTCTGCGTCCAGTCGGTGTCGCCGACGGCCATGCACACGGACGCGGTGTGACAGGAAACCGCGTTGAGCTCGGTGTAAGGTGCCTGGGCACTGACGGCGGGCAGCAGGTTCCAGGAATTGCCGTCCCAGCGTTCGGTCATCGCGTAGACCCGCCCGCCGGAAACTTCGTACATGCCGACGGCCATGCAGTACTTGCCGGTGCAGCCGATGCCGTCAAGCTCGGTCGCTACCGCGGATGCTGGCTGCGGGACTTTCAGGAAATGCCAGTGCCCGGCGGTCCAGCGCTCGGCGATCGCCTGGCCGTTGCCGTTCGCGCCGGCCGAGCCGCCGACGGCCAGGCAGCCGGCGTAAGCCAGGCAGGACACGTCGTTCAGGAAAGAGGAACTGGTCGTCGCCGGACTCCTTTGCTGGATGATGTGCCAGGACTTGCCGTTCCAGAGTTCGGCCAGCGGAGCGTAGCCGCCTTCCGTAGGCGAGTAGTGGTAGCCGCTGGCGACGCAGTCGCTGGGCGATTTGCAGGAGATCGCGGTGGCAAGTGCCCGTGATCGTGACGTTGGCCCCGGCATCGGGACAACCTTCCAGTGGCGGCCGTTCCACGCCTCTGACAGAGGGCGGAAGTTCACCGCCGTTCCCCTGGCGCGGCTGCCGACTGCCAGGCACTGGGTCCACTTCTTGCAGGAGATGCCGTATAGCGCGTTGTTGTGCACCTGGCCGGCGGCGGTGGCGGGCGACATGGCCGAGAGTGCTGGTACCACCTTCGGCGATGTCAGCGCGGCCGGCGAACTTGCCATCGCTGCGGAAGTGCCCGCCACGACTGTGCACGCCGCGGCGACGACGGTTAGCCCGCCGATGGCGAGCAGCTTGCATTTACTGGTAATCATCATTTTTCATGCGACCCTTTCTGATGGCGTTTTCTGATACGTCCGGTAGTCGGAAAGCAGCGCCCGTTCGGCCGCGTCCGGGTTCAGCGGCGCGAAGCTGACGATTCCCGTGTTGGCCACCGCGACGACGTCGCGGGGAATGCCGTGCAGCGACCGCGCCGCAGGCACTGGCAGGTTCATAGCCGCGATGACGGCGGCACGGCAGGCGGGAGTGCTGCGGTGCATGATGATCGTGTCGAGGCCGCGGAGCCCGGCGATGGTCACCGCATCCGCGCCCGGTGCGGCGATGAACGCTTGCCACGGGCGCCTCACCGCGGCGGCAGCCGGAGTGCCTGACTCGTCGATGATCATCCACGGATCGACCCGCGTGCCGTCGGCCCGCGGCGACGTGCCTGGATAGGCAATCGCGATGAGTTCGGCGGGCAGTCCGCCTCCGTCTCTGAGCATCAGCCAGGGATCGGGGCAGGGTGTGATCACCTGCACCCTCGCCCCGGTACGAAGG
>DATJLT010000021.1:0-6635 GCA_035509195.1 Streptosporangiaceae bacterium
AAGCCACGACCACGAAGGCACCGGTCCGGCTCGAGACCTGAGCCGGAGCGGTCAGGCCCGGCTCAGCCGTGCCTGCAGCCAGCGGACGTCGGCGGCTGCGTCCGGTGTCTCGCAGATCGCGGTTGCCGCAGCCGAGCGCACCACGTCGATGAGCAGGTCTGGCTCGATCTGACCCTCCTCCATGCCCGCGTGCCGGTCACGGCCTGAGCCAAACTCGTCCCGCGAGTTGTTGCAGTGCACCAGGTCGATCCGGCCGGTGATCGCCTTGACGCGATCAACGACGGTAGCCAGGTCCTCGCCCGCCGAGTAGGCATGGCAGGTGTCCAGGCAGAAGCCGACGTCATCGCCGCCGCCCTCGGCAATGGCTTCCCAGAGGCGCGCGATGTTGTCGAGGCTCCTCGCCATCGCGCCGTCGCCCCCGGCCGTGTTCTCGATCAGCATCGGCAGCGGCCGGTCGATGCGCTCGACCGCCTTCCGCCAGCTGTCGTAACCCTCGGCCGGATCCGTCCCGGCCGTGACATGCCCGCCGTGAACGATGAGGCCGGCTGCGCCGATCGCCGCCGCCGCGGTGAGCTGCTGCTCCAGAATCTTCCGGCTGGGAATCCTGATCCGGTTGTTCGGCGACGCCACGTTGACGACATACGGCGCGTGCACGTAAGCGACGACTCCGGCGGCGGCGAATTCGGCCCTGATCTGAGCGGGGTCGTGCCCTCCCGGGTACTGGGGTGCCTTCCAGTCCTGCGGGTCGCCCAGGAAGAACTGGACGGTGTCAACGCCCATCGCCTTCGCCACTTCGAGTGGATAGCCATCATGAAGGTGGGCTCCGATCCTGGCCATGCCCCTGAGCATAGCCACGGTCCTGCCCGGAGTGACCGGCGGTTAGATGCTGAACCCGCCGTGCGCGATGCCGAGACCGAGGCCAACGAAAGAGCCGACGACGCCGCAGATGATGACAATCCGCTGCTCGGTCGTCGCGGAGGCCATCTGCGCGGTCATGCCGACGAAAAACGCGGTAACACCGAGCAAGGTTCCTACGAAATGGGCGACGTTCATCAGGCCGAGCACCATCGAGATCACGCCTGCGACCAGCGTGTAGGCTGCGGCCGAGTTGATCACAGGATGGCGCTGGCCATCGCTGTTCAACCTAAGGCGAAGCGTGTGCGATTCGGACCGGGCCTGCGGCTGCGACACGGCCGTCACCTCCTGTTAGACGCGCGTCTGCGCCGGGACAGACCAAGCGGTGCGAGTTCTCGTGATCATAATGCCCTAATCGCGATCGCACGGGGCACGCCCGGTTGCCTTATGCCCACTGTTTTCCCGGCGGCGGTGCGCCTAAGCGCGAGCGCGGTTCCTTTGACTGTCAGTCCTTGCTGGCACCATGGCATGTGCCGTGGCTGGTACGCTTACTGGTCTGCGTGGTGGCAAAACGCACACGCAGATCCTCCTGTCACGGAAAGACCGTGACCGCTGAGTCCGAAGGAGGCATGGTCGGCATGCGCCGGTACGAGATGATGATCATTCTCGATCCTTCGCTAGAAGAGCGAACCGTTCAGCCCTCACTTGACCAGTTCCTGAAGGTCGTGACCACTGCCGGAGGTACCGTCGACAAGGTTGACGTCTGGGGTAGGCGGCGGCTTGCCTACGACATCGATAAGAAGTCCGAGGGAATCTACACGGTCATCGACCTTATTGCCGAGCCTGACACGGTCAAGGAACTTGACCGCCAGCTCAACCTCAACGAGGCCGTCATGCGGACGAAGATTCTCCGCCCCGACCGGCACTGATCCGCGATCAGCAGACGGGAGCACCCCGATGGCAGCAGGCGACACTCAGATCACCGTCATAGGCAACCTCGTTGACGACCCGCAGCTCCGTTACACCGCGACCGGGCAAGCGGTCGCCAGTTTCCGAGTGGCCTCGACCCCTCGGTTCCTTGACAGGAACACGAACGAGTGGAAAGACGGCGATTCGCTGTTCATGTCCTGCAGCGTCTGGAGGCAGGCGGCCGAGAACGTTGCGGAAAGCTTGCAGCGCGGCATGCGCGTCATCGTCTCAGGACGGCTCAAGCAGCGTTCCTACGAGACGAAGGAAGGCGAGAAGCGCACCGTCTACGAGGTTGAAGTAGACGAGGTGGGCCCGTCACTACGGAACGCGTCAGCCAAGGTCGTCAGGTCAAACCGGGCTACCGGTGGCCAGGGTGGCTCTGGCGGGCAGGGCGGCTACGGCAGTTCTGGCGGCGGCTACGGCAGCTCGGGCGGCGGAGGCGGCCGGGCCAGCGACGACCCCTGGAGCTCAGAGCCTGCCGACAGCGGCTTCAGCGACGAGCCACCGTTCTAACTCAAACCAAGTCAATCCCGCTCAGGCGGGAGACCATCCCCGCTGACGGCGGGGCTCTGATAAGGAGCACCACGATGGCCAAGCCACCAATTCGCAAGCCTAAGAAGAAGGTTTGCCTTTTCTGCCAGGAGAAAGTCGCCAGGGTCGACTACAAGGACACAGCGACGCTCCGCAAGTTCATCTCCGACCGCGGCAAGATCAGGGCCCGTCGGGTCTCAGGTAACTGCACCAGGCACCAGCGCGACGTCGCCACGGCGATCAAGAACGCCCGCGAGATGGCGCTGCTGCCCTACACGAGCACGGCTCGCTGAAGCCGAGGGAGGTAAGAGACGATGAGCGGTTCGCCGATGAAGCTCATCTTGACCCAGGAGGTCTCCGGCCTGGGTTCCCCCGGCGACGTGGTTGAGGTCGCCGGCGGTTACGGAAGGAATTACCTGGTGCCGCGCGGGTTCGCGATGCGCTGGTCCAAAGGAGCGGAGAAGCAGATCGAGTTGATCAAGCGGGCCCGCGCGGCCCGCGAGATCCGCAGCGTCGAGGACGCGAGGGCCGCCGCCGAGCGGCTCCGCGGCATGCGGGTCAGGCTGCACACACGTGCGGGTAGCGGTGGACGGCTGTTCGGCTCAGTGTCCACCTCCGACATCGCCACGGCCGTCAAGAACGCGGGCGGCCCGGAACTCGACCGCCGCAAGATCGAGGTCGGTAACCCCATCAAGACCGTCGGCTCCCATCAGGTCGCCGTTCGCCTGCACCCCGAGGTGAGCGCGACTTTGGATGTCGAGGTCATCGGGTCCTGACCCGCTTTCTGCCGTTTGCGTGAGCCCGGTCCTTCCGAAGGTCCGGGCTCACGTGCGTTGCCGCACGCAGGGCCGGGCCAGCAGCATTAGATGTCCAGCGATGCTGCCCGTCACGCCCCGGGTACAGCATTAGAGTCCCAGCGACGTCACAGGAACAGCATCAAGTGACCACCGTTGTTGCTGGATCCACCCTGGCCGGCAGCAACGTATGACCATAGATGCTGCCCGCCCGGTGCCGGGCAGAGGCTCGCTGTCGCCCGTGCGGCCGGTTCCCTAACTCGGACCGGGTCGGGACGGATGACAACCGCTGGTAGCCCGCGAGCCGCCTGGCTACCTCGGGATCGAGTTCGGCTAGCAGTGCCCACAGTTCTGCCACCCGCGCGACGATCGGCTCGGTAGCTCCGGTCTGAGTCGGCCCGGTCAGGCTCGCGAGTTCGTCAATGGCGTGTTCGATCTCCGTCAGACGCTGTTCCGTCCGGCTGTTGGTTAGCTGGCCCTCGGGCCCGGCGTCTTGGCGCGTTTCCGCAGCTATCGAACACATGATCGAAGGCTAGCCGGCCAGGGGTTCCTTCGACGGCCATTCGGCCGGATTGGAAGGTGCAGCCAGAGGTCCAATCTCCCGGCGTTTACTGGCCGCGAAGCTGGCATCTCGCGTGTGGATAACTCGGCTCCCGCCCGGCGCTATCCCAAGCAGGAAAGTTTCTTCTGCGCACAGGGGGTGGACGGTATCACCGCAGCTAGAGGGCCAGACAGCGACCACGGTGGCGACGATGTCCACAGCCCGATCCCCAGGTAGCGCACAACAGGATCGGCGTGTCTTCACAGGTTATCCACAATCTTATGCACAAGTCGATTGGACGCATGAACAGCCGCGGCTGAACACTGTCAGAACTGACTGTCGTAACCGTTCGATAGAACGGTTACGAGAAGAGGCCGAATCGGGGGTGAAGCCTGGTGAGCATCGCGGAGATCGCGCCGCGCGAGGACTTCGAGCGGACGCCGCCGCATGACATCGCGGCTGAGCAGTGCGTGCTCGGCGGAATGATGTTGTCGAAGGACGCGATCTCTGACGTGCTTGAGGTGATCAAGGCCGCTGACCACTACAGGCCTGCTCATCAGATCGTGCACGAGACGATACTCGACCTCTACGGCAGGGGTGAGCCGGCCGACCCGATCACGGTCGCCGCCGAGCTGACCAAGCGCGGCGAAATCGCCAAGGTCGGTGGCGCTCCGTACCTGCACACGCTGATCGCCTCGGTTCCCACGGCCGCTAACGCCGGTTACTACGCGAGGATCGTCAGAGAGCGGGCGATCCTGCGCAGGCTCGTCGAGGTAGGCACCAGGATCGTGCAACTCGGCTACGCAGGGGACGCCGATGCCGACGAGCTCGTCGATCGTGCCCAGGCCGAGGTCTACGGAGTCACGGAACGACGGGGCACCGATGATTACCTGCCGCTGTCGGAAATCATGACCGAGGCCCTCGTCGAAATCGAGTCGATCGGCAGCAGGAACGGCACCATGACCGGCGTTCCCACCGGCTTCGCCGATCTCGATGCCCTGACGAACGGCTTGCACGCCGGTCAGATGATCGTCATCGCGGCGCGGCCGGCGCTTGGCAAGAGCACGATGGCGCTCGACCTCGCCAGGGCCGCCTCGATCAAGCACGGGCTCACCTCGGTCATCTTCAGCCTGGAAATGAGCCGTAACGAGATCACGATGCGCTTGCTGTCGGCCGAGGCGCGCGTCTCGCTCCAGGCGATGCGCACCGGGCAGATGAACGAGGACGACTGGGCGAAGCTCGCCCGCCGGATGAGCGAAGTAGCGCACGCGCCGATGTTCATCGATGACTCACCGAACATGTCGATGATGGAGATCAGGGCCAAGTGCCGTCGTCTCAAGCAGCAGCACGACCTGCGCCTGGTGATCATCGACTACCTCCAGCTCATGACGTCACCCAAGCGGGTAGAGAACCGCCAGCAGGAAGTCTCCGAGCTATCCAGGTCACTCAAGCTTCTCGCCAAGGAACTCAACGTCCCCGTCATCGCGGTTGCCCAGCTCAACCGCGGACCCGAGCAAAGGACCGATAAGCGCCCGATGCTGTCCGATCTTCGCGAATCGGGCAGCATCGAACAAGATGCCGACGTGGTCATCCTTTTGCATCGGGAAGACGCGTACGAACGGGAATCGCCGAGGGCGGGAGAGGCGGACTTCATCGTGGCTAAGCACAGGAACGGCCCGACGACGACGGTAACCGTGGCTTTCCAAGGCCACTACAGCCGTTTCGTTGACATGGCCCGCATCTAACCGTGGCCGTGCCATGGATAACGAAGATGAGGTCGTCGCGCTGAACGCTGAGCACCGGGGTCGCTGGCATGTCGCCAGACGCCAGATCCGCGGCCCTGGCGCCGGGCGGTGTTCTGGGTATGTCCTCGACGCTGCGCGCGAGCCCCAGCGCCGTTACCACGTCATCGGTAACGATGCCGACGAGTTGCGCGTGACGCTGGCCATAATCGATCAGAACGGCACCCTGGTCTGATCGTCGGTCTGACTGTCGGTCTGATTGTCGCGGCCAGCGGGGAGCTGGAAGTGCCAGATGACCAGGTGCGGGCGACCGCCTGAGGCCTGCTTTGCCGATGGCAGGTAGTCCGTCAGCGAAAACGGCCAGTCCTGCCAGTCGCCGATCTCGGCTGCGGGCTCGGCCGACGGTTCTTCCGTTTGGACCACGCGTGGCTCCTCGCACCTTCTTACCTGCAGGCCTTGTCGGAGCGCAGCCCGCAGGTAGTCTCCGACCTGATGCCGGTAAGTTGGCGCGATGCACGGCTCGCCCGCCGGGCCGCGTGCGGTCATCACCGAGCCGCGGGTGATCAGTTCGTGGTGAACATCTGAGATGACGAGGTCGCCGCCTGGGCGCAGTACGCGAGCGAACTCGGCCAGCACCGGATCGAGGCAGGGGACGTGCTCGAGCGCTAGTGCGCAAACGATGACCTCCACGCAGTCATCGGGCAGCGGCAACCGGTCAAGCTCGGCGAGGTGAAACTCGGCCTCGGGGACACGCCGCCGCGCGCGGGCGAGCATGTCAGGTGAGCTATCGACGCCGATGACCCGGTGCCCGCGCCCGGCCAGGATCCCGGCGAAACGCCCCGTCCCGCAGGCGGCGTCTAGTGCCACGCCAGGCTCCCGGCCAGCGAGGTAGTCAGCGACGACTGGTTCGTCGGCTGCGAACAGCCCGCCGCCGGCCTCCGCGTCGTAGCCGACCGACACCTGCTCGTAGACGGTGGCGGCGCTGACCTGCTCAACCAGCACGCCGCGGTCCCTCAGCCGCTCGTCATCCAGCAGCCGCCTGATCTCGGCCAGCCGGGCCTCAGTGAACGCGCGGTCGTGGTCCCCTGCCCAGGCATCCAGCAGCGCGATGCCCTCGAGGCCAAGCAGATAGGCCAGCGGGTCCTGATAGATCACGAATGAGGATCATAGACAGGCACCGGCCTGGCCACCTATTTGTTTTCT
>DATJLT010000022.1:0-7768 GCA_035509195.1 Streptosporangiaceae bacterium
AGCACTACTTCACACCCCGTCAATACCATGCTAAAAATAGGGTTCATGGAATGGGAAGACCGGCTTGATGACTGGGAGCTTCAGCTTGAGCTGACCGCTCAGCTCGAGGGATCAGACTGGGTGACGCTTGAGCGGGCGGCAGCGCAGACCGGCGTCTCCCGCGCGGCGCTCCGAACGTGGTACCGGACCGGGCAGATACCCTCGCGCCTGGCCGATGGCCCGCACGGGCCGCAAAGGCTGGTGCCGCTGACCATGGTCGCCGCCCGCGCCGAGTCCTCACCCCGGCTCCGCCGCACCGCCGAGCGCCGCCTCTCCGACGAAGCCCAGCTCGACTTCCTGCGCCACCGCGTCGAACAGCTCGAGCTGCGCGTAGCCGCACTTGAGCGGCTGGCCCGCGACTAGGGCCGACCGGCGCGCAGCTCACTCGCGCGAGCGAGGTCACGGGCCGCCCCGCCGCGCCGCGCCGTCCCCGGCGCACCAGCAGCGGCGACCGAGTGCGTCCGAAAAGTGAACCCGTACAGGGTCGCCGCGAGCCTGCGACCCTGTACGGGTTACCGCAGGGTAACCGAGGCGTTTTGCGGCATTAGGGATGCTTCGCGAGCAGGAAACCCGTACCGGGTCGCGGGCTGCGCCCGACCCCTTACGGGTTGGTTTTCTGGACGCACTCCGAAGCGGGCGAAGCCGGACGGCCGGTCAAGCAGGCTGAAAAGTCCACTCGAAGTCGAATTGCGCGGTAGCCGGAGCGATCGCCACCTGCGGCGGCCAGATCCGCAGGATGCTCGGCGCGAGCCGCAGGCGCTCGGTCGATTTAGCCGAGGTCATCATGCAGGTGTTCGGATAAGCGTCGTCACCCGGCCTCAGATACCAGCCAAACGGCGAGTCACAGCCGCTCACTCGCCAGGCGACCAGGTTCGGGTCCCCTTCGTTACCGAGAAATCGGCGGGTCGCACGGTTCCGCAAGGTGTAACTGCCCGCCTCGAAGGCGACATCCCATACCTGAGTGCCTGACGGACTGGCACCTGGCCGCAAAAGCACGAGGCCCTGACCGAGATCGGTAAGCTGGCCGCCAGGCCCCATGACCGTATAGGTCCCTTCCTTGATTATCTTCTCCACCACAGTTCTACCCCTCCCCCGAGATCGAATTTAACCTTACGTAATCGAGCGGCTTCTAGAAGTGGCCGTCTCGTAGGTGCGGGGATTTTGGAAGTTGAAGGGTAACAACTACGGCTGATAGGTTATGCGGCAGAAATGCCGATTTCCGCGCCCTCCTTGGCGAGTGAAGCGGCGCGGGGCGGGCTAGGTTTGGCGGCACTTCGCCGCCCATCAAGGATGAGGCCTTTATGCCAGGCCATTTGCGCTGCTCACGAACGGCCAGGTTGCTGTCGGTAGCCGCGGCCGCGGTCGCCGTGATCGCGGGTACTTCGGTGTCCGCCATTGGCGCCCAGGTCTCGCCGGCCGTCGCGGGCAGTACAGCGGCCGGCCAGAGCCAGGCCGTCATCGTGGTTCTGAAGACCCAGTTCGCGGCGGCGCACGAGGGCACCCGCGCTGCTATAAAGCGAGCGGCAGCGGCCGCCAGCGCTCAGGCGCCGTTGCTGAACCAGCTTCACGCGGCTGGCGCCGCGCATGTCAAGACTTACAGCCTGGTTGACGCGCTCGCCGCCACCGTGTCGGCCGCCGAACTGGCCCAGCTCAAGTCGGATCCGGCCGTCGCCGAGGTGGTCCCTGATGTCACGATCGATGGCCCTGACCCTCTCGCGCCGCACCCAGCTAGTGCGCACGCGAAGAAGAGCACGCATCAGCTCTCACCGAACACGATTCCCGGTGCCTGCTCGGCGACGTCACCTCAACTCGAGCCCGAGGGCCTGACGCTGACGCACACGGCCTCCTACCGTAAGTCACAGCCGACGGCGAGGTCACTGGGCATTACCGGGTCAGGGGTCAAAGTGGCGTGGATCGGCGACGGAGTCGACACCCAGAACGTCAACTTCATCCGCGAGAACGGCACATCCGTCTTTTCCGATTACCAGGATTTCAGCGGCGACGGGCCTGGCCAGCCCACGAGCGGAGCCCTGGCCTTCAGCGACGCGAACACGATCGCAGGTCAGGGTCGGCACGTTTACAACGTGCAGGACTTCTCCGCCCAGCCCGACGCCTCCGCCTGCGAGATCAGGATCCAGGGCGTGGCGCCAGGCGCGAGCCTTGTCGGGCTTGACGTTTACGGCGAGAACGAGGACACGACCGAGTCGGACTTCCTGCAGGCGCTGAACTACGCCGTGGAAACAGACCATGTCAACGTCATCGACGAGTCTTTCGGCCTCAGCCCGTTCCCCGACGTCACCGCGCTCGATATCACCAAGCAGTTCAACGATGCCGCCGTCGCCGCGGGCGTGGTCGTGACGGTGTCGAGCGGCGACGGCGGGCCGGACAACACGATCGGCTCCCCGGCAAGCGACCCCGACGTTATCTCGGTCGGCGCGTCGACGGACTTCCGCTTCTACGCACAGACCAACTACGCCGCGGCCGATTACTTCGCCGCCAACGGCTGGCTGGACGACAACCCCAGCTCACTGAGCTCGACGGGCTACGACGAGACCGGCCAGCTCATCAACCTGCTCGCGCCAGGTGATTCGAGCTTCGCCTCATGCGATGCCAGCGCCCAGTTCGCGGGCTGCGTCAACTTCGCCGGCCAGTCCTCCGACGTCGAACTCATCGGAGGCACGGAAGAGGCGTCCTCGTTCGCGGCCGGAGCCGCGGCCCTGGTCATCCAGGCCTATCAGAGGACGCATGGCGGCGTCACGCCGACCCCGGCCGTGGTCAAGCAGATCCTGCTGAGCACGGCGACCGACCTGGGCGCCCCGGCGCCAAGGCAGGGCTCCGGCCTGCTGAACAGCTACAAGGCGGTTCAGCTCGCTGAGTCGATGTCGACCGCCGACGGGAGCCCGGCGGCAACTGGCTCAACGCTGCTGAAGTCCGCGACCAGCTTCAGCGCGGTCAGGGCGGCGGGCCAGGCGGCCTATTTCAAGGTCACGCTCACCAACACGGGCACGGCGAGCCAGACGGTCGGGATCAGCGGCCGCACGATGGGTCCCAACCTGAACACGCAGCAAGGCAACGTCACGCTGACCGACGGCACCAGTCCTTCGTTCCTCGACGAGTTCGGCGTGCCGAACAACTACGAGAAGTTCACCTTCCAGGTACAGCCGGGCATGAACCAGCTTGAAGCCTCGATCGGGTACCCAGGCGATCCGTTCCTCGGCAATCTGAGCAGCGTCAACCTGACCCTGATCAACCCGCAGGGCAAGCTCGCCGCCAGCTCCCAGCCCTTGGGCGCCGCCAACTTCACCAGCACGGAAGTGACCGACCCGACGCCAGGCACGTGGACCGGCGTGGTGTTCGGTGACGTGGCTGCGTTCGGCGGCACCAACGGCGTGGTGCCATGGCGGGTGACGACCGCGCGTTATCTCAAGTTCGGCACGTTCAACACCCCGAGCGTGAAGCTGGCACCAGGGAAAAGCCGCACGATCCATTTCCACGAGGTCATGCCGTCAGCCGCGGGTGACCGGTCAGCCTCGGTCGTGTTCACCTCGAAATCGAGCGGCACGACCACGATCCCGGTCAACCTGCGGACCTACATCACGTTCGGCGCTGACGGCACCGGATCTTTCCAGGGCAGGCTGACCGGCGGCAACGGCGCTGGCCCTGGCGAGGGCGAGGTCGACTACTACGAGTTCAAGGTCGGCTCGGGCGTGAACAACATAACTGCCAATCTGAATCTGACAAATGACCCCGCCGACCCGGTCGCGGTCTACCTGGTGAATCCCGAGGGCGAGATCGGCGGTTACGGGCAGAACTCGCTGAACGGCCAGCCGACCACGGCCGTCACAGCCTGGGCGGACGACGTGATTCCCGGCAACTGGGTACTGATCGCCGAGTTCGCCTCGCCAGTCGCGGGTAACGAGGTCTCACAGATTTTCCGCGGCGACATCGTGCTGAACGGCGTAGCCGTCAGTTCGGCGGGCCTGCCGGACAGCGCGTCGGTCAGGCTGAAGAGCGGGACGCCGGTCACCGTTCCCGTATCGATCACGAACAACGGCGACCAGGCGGAGGAGTTCTTCATCGACCCGAGGCTGGACAGCAGCGTGAACCTTAACCTGACGTCACTCAACGGGGCCACCGGGCTCAGCCTGCCGCTGGCCGGCGAACCACCACTGTGGTTGATGCCGACCCACTCGATGTCCGTCGCGGCCAGTGCCAGCGCCTCCCTGCCTGTCCAATTCGACTACACGACGGCGACGGGCGACCCTGACCTGGGCAGCGGACCGGCCGGCACGAATGTCGGGGGCTCGTACACGGTGCCGGCCGGGAACCTGACCAACGGCATCTGGTTCGCCGAGCCAAGCGAGGCCGGGCCTTACGCCGCTCCGGCGCCCGCCGGCGTGGTCAGCATGTCGATGCAGGCACTCAGCCAGCAGTTCGATACGTCGGTCACCTCGGCGACCGGCGACTATGAGCTGAACGCGATCGAATCTGGCGTGTCCTTCACTCCCGTCATCATCAACGCGGGTCAGACGGCGACCATCAACGTGACAGTCACGCCGCCGAACACCCCTGGCGCGGTCGTGAGCGGCACGCTTTACATCGACGACCTGCTGGACAACGTGCCGCCTTACGGCCAGAGCGCCGTAGACGAACTGACCGGCTTGCCTTACGAATACACGGTCGGAGCGTAAAGGAGCCATCCCATGCCGGTCATCAGCGGAACGCGCACGGCTGCCATCGTGACCGCCGCGGCGGCTCTGGGCGGCGGTGTGCTGGCCGTAGCGGGGCCGGCGGCTGCGGTACGGCCGCCCGCTCATCCAGCCCGAGTCGCGATCGCCGGTACGAAACCGGCCTGGGCCGACGCGGCAACGCGGGTGTCGTCGCGGCCGGTCACCACCGGTCAGGTGAGCCTGCGGGTGTACCTGGCGGGCCGGAACCCTTCAGGACTGGCAGCGTTCGCCAGGGCAGTCTCGACTCCGGGAAACCCGCAGTACGGGCACTACCTGACGTCGGCGGAAGTCAAGTCCAGGTACGGGCCGACGACCGCGCAGGTGAAGGCGGTCAGGGCGTGGCTGACCGGGGCGGGGCTCAAGGTGACGAAGACCGAAGACGAGATTGGCGGCTACGTCGCGGTGACCGGCACCGTCAAGGTCGCCGCGAAGGCGTTCGCCGTGACGTTCGGGCAGTTCGCCGGGCCTGATGGCAGAAAGGACCGGGCGCCAGAGCAGAACGCGAGCGCGCCAGCAAGCGTTGCCGGCGCGGTCTCTGGCGTCAGCGGCCTGGACACCGGGGCGAACGACATGACGCCGGCGGACACGCTGCCGCCACCTGCTTATAACAACTGGCAAGCCGGGCCCTGCTCGAAGTACTACGACCAGAACGTCGCCGCCAGCGAACCGCCCGCCTACGGCGTTACTCAGGCCTGGGCGGTCTGCGGGTACACCCCGAGCCAGATCGCCAGCGCTTACGGCGTGACCGACTCAGGGAAGACCGGCTCAGGGCAGACCGTCGCCATCGTCGGCGCGTACGACTCAGCGACCATGATGTCCGACGCGAATCAGTACGCGCAGCAGATGGGCGAGGCGCAGTTCAAGCCGGGCCAGTACGGGCAGGACGTGTCCTCCACCTTCACGCAAACCGCCGCCAACGAGTGCGACGCCCCGGCCTGGTACACAGAAGAGTCCATTGACGTCGAGTCTGTGCACGCGATGGCGCCAGACGCCAGCGTGGTCTATGTCGGCGCGGCAAGCTGCGATGACTCCGACTTGCTTGCCGGGCTTGCGCTGATCGTCGACAACAACCTGGCCAGCATCGTCAGCGCGTCCTGGGGGGAGCCGTTCGACCAGGCGACGCTAGTCGCCACCTATGACGAGGTCTTCCAGGCCGGCGCCGCCCGTGGCATCGGCTTCCTGTTCGCGGCCGGCGACGACGGGTACGAAAGCCCGGCCGAGGACCCTGGCTCGGACGAGCAGCAGGTCGACTGGCCCACGTCGAGCCCGTACGTCACCTCCGTCGGAGGTACCAGCCTGGCGATCGGCAAGTCGGGCAACTACGAGTTCGAGACCGCGTGGGGCTCGCCCGCCGATCCGCTGGCGGCGGACGGCCAGTCCTGGTCGGCTGCCCCGCCCGGCCAGTATCCTGACGACTACACAGGTTCGGGCGGCGGCGGAGTAAGCACTGAGTTCGCTCAGCCGAACTACCAGGCCGCGGTGGTGCCGGTCAGCCTGGCCACCAGCTTGCCCAATGGCGCAACCGCACCTGAACCGATGCGGGTGGTGCCCGACGTTGCCATGGACGCTGACCCCGCGACCGGCATGCTGGTCGGACAGACCACGTTGCAGCCAGACGGCCAGAGTTATGCGTTCTCGCTAAGCAGGGAAGGCGGCACCAGCCTCGCCACCCCGCTCTTCGCCGGGATCGAGGCCGACGCACAGCAGGCCGCCGGCCACAGGCTCGGCTTCGCCGACTCCGTCATCTACGAACGGTACGGCACCAGCGCGTTCCACGACGTGACCGGCACACCGTTGGAGACCCCCAGCCTGGCGCAGATCAGCGACTACTACACCGATCCTGGCACGCAGACCGGGCCTTTGATCACCGACCTGCTCACGCTCGGCGTCGACGGTGAAGGCGCGCCCGCGCTCCCGGCGGTCGCCGGCTACGACGACGCTACCGGCGTAGGCTCGCCGGCCGGCTACATCGAGTCTTTCGAGAACGTGGTCACCGTCAAGCCCTGGCGCTGAAAGATGGGGGGAGTGGTAACTGATGACGGTTCACGTCAGTTGGTGCTGCTGCGTCGCGGGTTCGTTCTCGAGTACCTGACGCTTGGCTGGAACGTCGTCGGGATCGTGGTTCTGGCGTTCGCCGCGATCTCGGCGCGGTCGGTGGCTCTCGCAGGCTTCGGGCTCGACTCGCTGATCGAGATCGGCGCCTCTACGGTGGTGATCTGGGAACTGTCTGGCTCAGGCGAAAAGCGGCAGCGACGCGGACTGCGGCTGATCGGTTATGCCTTCGCCGCCCTGGCCTTGTACCTGCTTGTCCAGTCGACCGTGGTGCTGATCGCCGGCTTTCACCCGCAGCCCTCGCCGCTCGGGATAGCCTGGACGGCCGTGACGGCCGCTGCCATGTTCACGCTGGCGGCCGGCAAGGCCAACACTGGCCGGGCGCTTGACAATCCGGTTCTGCGAACCGAAGGCCGCGTTACCGCGATCGACGGCATTCTCGCGGTCGCCGTCCTTCTCGGCCTGGTGCTGAACGCGACCGCGGGGCTTTGGTGGGCCGACCCCGCGGCCGGTTACGTGCTCGTCTACTACGCCGGCCGCGAGGTCAGGGAAATCTTCTTCGCCCATCAGCCTTGAGGCCAAGGCCGCGCGGGCGCCGTCAGGCCAGGTCGAAGCGGTCCAGGTTCATGACTTTGGTCCACGCCGCGACGAAATCCGCCACGAACTTCTCCCGCGCGTCGTCGCTCGCATAGACCTCAGCAAGGGCGCGAAGCTCGGAGTTCGAGCCGAAGACCAGATCGAACCGGCTGCCGGTCCACTTGACCTCGCCGGTCGCGCGGTCCTTGCCCACGAACGTGTCCTCCGCCTCCGAGGTCGCCTGCCAGGCCGTGCCCATGTCGAGCAGGTTCACGAAGAAGTCGTTGCTGAGGGTGCCAGGCCGGTCGGTGAAGATGCCGAGGCCGGACTGGTCGTAGTTCGCGTTCAGCGCGCGGAGGCCGCCCACGAGC
>DATJLT010000023.1:0-2104 GCA_035509195.1 Streptosporangiaceae bacterium
ACGACGTGGCCCCGTGCAGCACGGTCACGTCCTGGATCGCCGTTGGTCAGGGCGACCGGTGCGGTTACGGCCAGCGGCTTCCGCTGGTCGTCATCTCGCCTTACGCTCCGGAGAACTACGTCAGCCACAACCTGACTGACACGTCGTCGATCATCAAGTTCATCGAGCAGAACTGGCTGCGCGGCGAGGAAATCGGCAACGGCTCCTTCGACACGATCGCCGGCAGCCTCGACGCTCCGGGTGGCGTGCTCGACTTCAGCCAGAAGCCGCACAAGACGCCGCTGATCCTGAACCCGGCCACTGGCGCCGTCGTCAGCGGCGGTTCATGATCACCAGTTAGCCCGGCGCTGGCCCGGCAAGGCGGCAACCTTCCCGCCTTCCGGGCCAGCGCGCCTAGCTCCTGCCCAGCCCGTCCAGGTCCAGCCGCCAGAACAACTCGAAGTCAAGCTTCTGCGGCTCGGCCGCGAGGTCGCCTGGCCCTAGGCGGAGAACCGTCGCCTGGCTGCGGTAGGCGTTGATGATCTTGGTCTTGAGCTCGCGCTGAGCCGGGCTGAGCCTGATTACCTCGGCTGTGGCCACTGAGGCCGGGAGCCCGGCGGCGGCGAGTTCGTGCGCTATCCACGGCTCGGAGTCCAGATAGGGGTCCGGCTTCCCGCTGAGGCTGGCCGGCCAGCCGTAGGTGATCACGTAAGGAAAGTCCGCGAAGAGCACCACGCTGTCACAGCCGACAAGGCGGGCCGCGGTAAGGCCGGCGTCCCTCACAATGATGTGGTCATCGTTCCTGCCGATCGCCGCGGGCAGCCATACTTCCGCCGCATCGATCAGGTAGCCGGCGATCTTCTCGGCGAGCTGAGCAGCCTCTGGCTCAGACCCGGTTTCCCTGTACTGTGCTTCCCGCTCGTCGAGGTAGCACCCGCGAGCCCCGAGCAGGCGCATCACCTCGCCGTCCTCAGCCAGTCGCTCCGCCTGCCTGGCGGCCGAACTGTCCGCGCCCGTCACCCGGTCCCACAAGCTCACCTGAAACCCTGGCGGCGGCATCCCCGCGAAGACAGTGAGCACGGTAGCCCCAGCACCGCTGAGGCTGGCGCTGGCCGACAGTGCCGCGTCGTCGAGATGCGGTGAGATAGCCACGATCGTCAAGGCGGGCCTCCTGAACCTGCGATGGGACTGTCACACTGACGGCGTGACTACCGTAATGATCCCCGACCTCCCGTTTGCCCTGGAACCCGACGGCAGTCCGCCGTGCGAATACCGGCTGACCGGCGGCGGCCTCGTCCTCCGCGCTCAGCCCACGACTGACCTTTTCATCGATCCGGCCGGCCACGTCGGCGACCCGCCAAGCGCCGGCCGCCTGACCGGAGTGCCGCCCGAAGGCGACTTCAGCCTGTCGGCGCGCGCCACCATCGACTTCGGCAGCAAGTTCGACGCGGGCGTGCTGCTCGTCTACGTCGATGATTTGCGCTGGGCCAAACTCTGCTTCGAGTACTCACCGCAGCACACCCCGACCGCCGTCACCGTCGTCACCAAGGGCACCTCAGACGACTGCAACTCCTTCGAGGTCAAGGGGAACGCGCTAAGCCTGCGAATCACCAGGACCGGCCGCGCCTGGGCACTTCACGCCTCGCACGACCGCGACTGGTGGCATTTGCTGCGCTACTTCGCACTCGAAGGACCGGCCCGCGTCGGCTTCCTCGCCCAGTCACCGGCCGGAAAGGGCTGCACAGCAACCTTCAGCGAGATCAGGTTCCGCCGCGACATCCCCGCCGACCTTCGCGACGGCAGCTTATCAAAGAACAATCCACTAAACCGGCCACAAGCTACGCAATTCAGGTAGCTTAAGGATCTCCAATATATCCAGGTCATTACTAAAAATGACCTTCGCCTGCGGCGTTACCGCCTGGCTGAACATCGATTGCCACACTTCAGCGAAGGGCTGCTCTCGCACCGCATACATGGCCTCATTCATCCTGACTTCATCAGAACGCTGATAGGCCGCATACCAGGCAGTGAGGCAGTACCCCACCACCAAGCGGGCGTTACGTCGCCCCGTGACAAGCAGAATTCTATTGAGCCTGCATACATCAATGGTTGCCCGACCCTTGGG
>DATJLT010000024.1:0-2385 GCA_035509195.1 Streptosporangiaceae bacterium
CCCGGCCTGGTTCAGCAGCAACTCTTCGGTGCCGTGCTCGGCATGCTGACCGAACTGACGGCGGCCGCGCCCGTGCTGCTGATACTCGAGGACCTGCACTGGGCCGATCAGTCCACCCGCGACCTGGTCACCTTCCTCAGCAGGATGCTGCACTCCGAGCGGCTTGCCGTCGTCGCGACCTACCGCAGCGACGACATGCACCGGCGGCATCCGCTCCGGCCGCTCGTTGCCGAACTGCTCAGGCTGCCGATTGTGAGCGCGGTCGAACTCGGTCCGCTCGGCGGCTCGGCCATGGCCGAGCTCCTGACCACCTTGTCAGGCAGGGGACTCGACGCCGCCGAACTCGGTCAGGTGATTGCCAGGGCAGAAGGCAATGCCTATTACGCCGAAGAGTTGCTCGCGGCGGCTTCTTCGGGTTCCTACCTGCCTTCTGGCCTGGCTGACTTGCTGCTAGCCCGCATGGAGCGGCTGTCGGCAGCGGCGCAGCAGGTGCTGCGTACCGCTGCCGTGACCGGGCGCCGCGTGGACGACGAGCTGGTCAGGCAGGCGTCCGGGCTGGACGAGGAGGTGTACGACAGCGCGATCAGGGAGGCCATCGCCAACCAGTTGCTTGTGCCCGACGGCGATCAGGGCTACTCGTTCAGGCACGCGCTGCTGCGCGAGGCCGTCTACGCTGATTTGCTGCCTGGCGAGCGAACACGGCTGCATGCGCGGCTGGCCGAGTTGCTTGCCGATGAGCAGCGGCTGGCAGGCGTGCCAGGCACTGCCGCTGAACTCGCCCACCATTACCTGGTCAGCCACGACATCCCCGGCGCCTTCAGCGCCTCGGTGCTTGCCGGGCGTGAGGCCGAGCGGCTGGCTGCCCCGGCGGACGCGCACCGGCATTACGATCAGGCGCTTTCGCTGTGGGACCGGGTTCCCGACGCCGAGGAGCGCGGCGGCCTGGCGCGAGGCAAGCTGGCCTTCAAGTCAGCGATCGCCGCGGCCGACAGCGGCGACCTGGCGAGGGCGGCCAGCCAGCTTCGCCGGCTTCTCGGCTACTTGCGCGATAGCGGCGACCAGGTACTGATCAGCAGGGCAAGCGAGAGGCTCGCTTATTTCCTCAACGACCTGGAAGAAGACGAAGAGGCGGCGGCCGCCGCGCAGGCGGCGATCGACGCGCTGCCCGCTGAGCCACCTCGCTGGGAACGGGCACGCGCGCTCGCGACGCACGCACGAGCCCTGCTGGCTAAGGCCGACGCCGAGCCCGCGCGGGCGCGAGCCGAGCAGGCGAGAACCGTGGCGACCGCGGCTGCCGCGCCCTGGATCGAGGCTGACGCGCTGACCACGCTAGGCCTGATCCACGAGCGTTCCGGTCAGATCGACGCCGCCGCGAAGCTGCTGACCAGGGCTCACCAGCAGGCAGCAGGTAACAAGGTGCTCGGCGTCGAGCTGAGGGCGGCGTTCCAGCTCGCCAGGCTCCAGCTCGAGCAGGGCAACCTGGCCGCCGCCGCGCAGCTCGCGCACGACGGGACAGTGCGGGCGGAGAACGCCGGCCTCGGGATGGCGCAGTACGGGCTTGACCTGCGGTATGTGCATTACCTTGCGCACTTCGCCGACGGGCGGTGGGATCACGCCCAGGCGATCGCCGACGGCTTCGCCATCAGGGTGACCAACGCTGCCGAGGCACGATTGTCGGCCATGGCCATGTTCCTCGCCGTCGCGCGCGGTACGCCCGCCGTACAGGAACGCCTGCGCTGGCTCGAGCCGATGTTCGGTCAGGACCAGTTCGCCCAATACATCGCGCGCGGCCTCATGGCCGAGCACTGGCTGTGGCGCGGGGAGCCCGAGCTGGCGCTGGCCGAGGCCGAGGCCACGATCAAGGATGAGATCGAGTACGACGACGGGTTCCGCGGCCCGCAGCTCATCAGGGTGGCCGCGATAGGACTGTCCGCCCTGGCCGATCTCGCCTGCGCGGCGCGGCTGGCGAACGATGCCGAGGGCCTGGCAGTGGCGGAGGCCAGGGCAGGGGAACTGATCGCGGTCGCCCGCGAAGGTGCTGTTTACCTGCGACAGCCGGGCTTCGCGCTTGGTGTCGACGGCAGAGGCTGGCTGGCACGGGCGGAAGCCGAACGGCGGCGTGCCGCGGGCGACAACGATCCGGCTGCCTGGCGGTCGGTGGTCGAGGCGTTCGGGCCAGCCTTCGTTTACGAGACCGCGCGGTCGCGCTGGCGGCTCGCTGAGGCGCTCGCCGAGACCGGTGAAAGGGGCGCGGCGCGGGCCGAGTGGGAGCTGGCCAGCCGGACTGCGGCGCAATTGCGCGCGGCGCCGTTGCAGGCGGCGCTCGCTGATCTTGGGCGCCGGGCGCGGCTGGCCAGTCATCTCGCTGGCGGCGAAGGGGCGACG
>DATJLT010000025.1:0-9278 GCA_035509195.1 Streptosporangiaceae bacterium
TTTCCGCTGAACCTCGCGAACGACGCTGCTCGTAGTGAAGTCCTGCGCGAGAGTATCGCCGATGACGCCCTTGACCTCATCGTGCTTGAGCCGCGAGTAGGCCATTTCATCGCCGATGATGAACAGGTAGCCGCGCTTTCCGCGCTTCTCGTGACAGTCGATGGCCGTATGCCTGGCCATGAAGTACAAGGCGAGTTCGTAAGACTCCGTCTTCTGGCCGCCTCCCCCGCCTTCGAGCATGATCTTGCCCAGGTCGTCGTCCATGCGGTTGTCTGACTCGAACTGGCCGATCTGGAGCGGCGCGCGGTCGCAGGTGGCGTCGCCGATCGCGCCGAAGAGAATCTGGGGGTTCTCCGCGTAGCCGTGGCGGAGCAGCAGCCCGAGCAGTTGCGGCAGCTTCGCTTGCAGTGCGCGCGGCACCAGCCGCATCGACCCTGTGACATCGAAGAGAACGGCGATCGCTACCGACTGCGGGTGCTCGGCCGAATCCCGGCTTTCTCGCGTCACTCCCAGTGGGTCGAGATCGTGATGCGTTTTGGTCGCTCCGCTGTCGCTGTAAGCGAAAGCGCTCGCGCCGGTCGCGGCACGGTAGCGCGCGGCCGCGTCGTATACGTCAGTTGACCAGATTCCGCTTCCCATTGTTAGCTCCCTTTCATCGTGAACTCGCGGAACTTGCGCGCGCCGTAAAGGCGCCCGAGGATCTCGTCCAGCTCACCAAGCAGGCGCCAGGCGTCCCGCGGGCGGCGACTGGGATTGGTGAGCGTGCAGCCGCGGACGAAGGCGGCGAGCTGCTTCGGGATGCCGTCGCCGATCAGGTCGGCCAGGCACTTGGAAGCCAGGTAAATGTCGAGATCGGGGCCCGCTGGCTGGCGATCTCTTATCTCCTGCGGATACCAGCCGGAGTACCTGGCAGGCAGGGCGACCGGCCGGCCGGCGGGTCCGGTGATCGCGTAACACCAGTCCACGAGGACCAGGCCGTGATCGCCAGGATGGATGAGCACGTGCTCAGGGATTACCGCCGCGTGGATGAGCCCGGCCTGGCCGGCCAGCCCGATCGCGACCAGCAGCCGCCGCCACATCCAGGCCGCGTCGCGCGGATCGAGTCCGTCAGGATAGGCGGCCTTGACCTCCGCGAGCGTCACGAACCCTTCCAGCTTCGCGATCACGTTGGCGCGGCGGACCGTGCCGGTCGCAGGATCCTTGTGCAGTTGCGATTCGACGAGATCGGGAACGTAGGGGAGGTGGCGCTTGCCTGCTTTCCCTCGCAGGGTCGTGAGGGCGCCGGCCTCGCGCTCGATCAGGTCGCTGTCTGCCGGGTCGCGGGCGATCTTGAGCAGGCCGAGCTCGTGCTCGTACAGGTTAGCGAGATCGCCTGCGGCGACGAGACGACCGGGCCGGCTGGCGCCCCTGCGCTGCCAGAGCGCGGCTAGCTTGGCGAACGCTTCCGCGGTGCGGCGGTTACCCGGGTGCGTGTCTGGGTGGGTCAGCCTTGCCAGCTTGCGGAACTGACGAGCCGGGTCTTCGCCGAAGAGCGCACGCGGGTCGCTCGCCGATTCGATGAGCGTGAGCGCTTCTTCGCTGGTCATGTCAGCGGACCTCGTCCTCTTGGCCGGGCCTGAGCAGCGCGGGGTGCAGCAGCCTGGCGTCGCCGCGCCGGTACAGCCGGGAACGGGGGCCTCCGCGCGGGCCGCCAGTCTGTGTCGTCGTGCCCGTGCCTTCAACGAAGCCGGGGACGGACAGTACCTTGCGGTGGAAGTTGCCCGCATGCAGCGGCTCGCCCCAGACCGTCTCGTACACCGCGCGCAGTTCGGAGATCGTGAAAGGCTCGGCGACGAACGCCGTGGCCAGGGGGGTGTACTCAAGCTTGGAGCGGGCGCGCTCAAGACCGTCGGCGAGGATACTTGCGTGGTCGAAGGCAAGCTTGCGGGTGGTACCCGCGCGCTGGCCTTCCGCATTGTCCGCGAGGCCGAGAGTGCCGGCCGGCACCCATTCCGCCGCCCGCGCGTCGCCGCCGGCCACCGGGTCAGGCAACTCGGGCGCGAACGCCAGGTACGCGACGGAGATGACCCGCATCCTCGGGTCGCGTCCCGGTGCCCCGTACGTCCCGAGTTGCTCAAGGTGCACCCGGCCGGACTGCTCGCCCGCTTCTTCTGCTAGCTCCCTGATCGCGGCCTCGGGCAGGTCCTCCGCGGCTCTCACGAAGCCGCCTGGCAATGCCCAGGAGCCCTCGAACGGCGGGACTCCCCGCTGCACCAGCAATACATGCAGCCCGCCATCCCTGATCGTCAGCGCCACGACATCCACGGTCGCCGCGACCGGGTCAAATGCCCTCGGGTCGTAGCTGGCGAGGAACTCTTCCTCGGCCCGGTCGTCGTTCATAGGTCCTTCTCACCTTGAGTCGTTCTCAAAGCGAGAATAACATGCTCCAAGCGTTTTCGCTATACCTGCCCGGGCTTCCGCGCGGGCTAGGCGTCGTGGGAGTCGGCCCAGGCCTTGTCCAGTACCTGCGTGATCGTCTCAGGTGACTGGGCGCCTGAGACGCCGTAGCGGCGGTCGATGACGAAGAACGGCACTCCGTTCGCGCCGAGGGCGCGGGCCATCTCTTCGTCGGTGTCGACGTCGTCTCCGTAGTAATCGCCGGCGAGCACGACGGTGACCTCGTCCTTGTCCAGGCCGGCCTCGACCGCGAGCCTGGTCAGCGCGTCGTGCTCGAAAATAGAGTCCTGCTCGGTGAAGTACGCGCGGTGCAAGCGCTCAGCGAGTTCCTGCTGACGGCCTCTGGCCTTGGCCAGGTGCAGCAAGCGGTGCGCGTCCCTGGTGTTGCCGCTGCGAAGACCGCTCATGTTGAAGGTCAGCCCGTCAGCCTTGGCCCGCTCCTCCATCTGCCGCTGCGCCTGCTCAGCCTGCCGGCCGGTCATGCCGTATTTGCTAGCCAGCATCGTGACCGTGGGAGTGGTCACCCCTGGCGGCGAAGTCGGGTCGAGCTCAAAGGAACGGTAGATGACTTCCACGTCATCACGATGCGCGAACTCGCCAAGCGCACGCTCGAAGCGCTTCTTGCCCAGGTAGCACCACGGGCAGACCACGTCGGACCAGATTTCCACTTGCATGGGGACAAGAACGCCGGCCGCCGCCTTATCCATCCCGGTCCTGGCCGGCTCAACTCGTGAACGATTAGAGTTCGCTGACCGACGGCACGACCACGATGCGTAATCCCGGAGGCTCGGCCCGGCCAGGTCCCGGTCAACCTGCCAACATCGGGGTGGGACGTGAACCCATCCATCTCAAGACGGCGGCGGTGAGATACGCGTGGTAGCGAGTCAAGTGGGAATCGTCGGGGCCGGGCTTGTCGGCCTGGCAGTGGCCAGGCAGCTCGCGCAGTCGGGCACAGGCGTCGTCGTCTGGGAGAAGGAGGCCGCGGTCGCGCGGCATCAGTCCGGGCACAACTCGGGCGTCGCCCACGCGGGCATCTACTACGCGCCGGGCTCGGCTAAGGCAAGGAACTGCCGGCGCGGGGTCGAGTTGCTTCGTGCTTATTGTCAGACCCGTGGCCTAGCTTGGGATGAGCGCGGCAAGCTCGTGGTGGCCAGGAACGAAACGGAGGAGGGCAGGCTCAGGGAGCTTGAGCGCCGGTCCCTGGCGAACGGCGTGCCGGGGGTGCGGTGGCTGGACGGAGCGCAGATCAGGGAGCTCGAGCCGGACGTGGCGGGCGTCGCGGCGCTGCTGTCGCCGACGACCGCGATCGTCGACTTCCCGGCCGTGGCCCGCGCGTTCGCGGACGACGTGACCGCGGCTGGCGGCGAGGTGCGGCTGAGCACCCCTGTCGGCGCGATCCGGCGCAGCGGTGACGGCGTCGAGGTCGTGACGCCGGGTGCCACGCACAAGGTCGGGCACCTGGTGATCTGCGCCGGCCTGGAAACCGACCTGGTCGCACGGGCAGCGGGCGACGAGGTCGCGCCGGAGATCGTGCCGTTCCGCGGTGAGTACCTGCGGCTGCGCCCCGAGGTGCGGGACCGGGTGCGTCACCTGATCTACCCGGTGCCCGATCCGGCGTACCCGTTCCTCGGCATTCACTTGACCCCGAGGACCGACGGCGAGGTTGACCTCGGGCCGAACGCGGTGCTCGCGTTGTCGAGGGAGGGCTACCGCCGGCGCGACATCTCGGCTGCCGAACTCGCGCGGCTGGGGCGGTCGGCAGCGTTCCGGCGGCTGGCCAGGAAGCACTGGCGGGCCGGCGTGCGCGAGGTCAGGGGGTCGCTGTCGCGCGCGGCCTTTCTCGCTGAGGCGCGGACCTACCTGCCCTGGCTTGAGGCCGGGCACGTCACGGGCGCGCCGGCCGGCGTGCGTGCTCAGGCGGTCGACCCTGACGGGTCCCTGGTCGACGACTTCCGCATTCACAGGCTCGGCCAGGTCACCGCCGTGCGCAACGCGCCGTCCCCGGCCGCGACCGCGTCACTCGCCATCGCCGAGCAGATCATTTCCGAGCTTTCGCTCTCGCCTCATACAGGAACTTGAAAGTCTTCATCGCCGTCTTCTCGCTCTTGACATGCTTAGTTGCTCTCAACAACTATTGTTCTCTACAATAGTTGCTTATGACAAACCCTGCAATGGAAGGGGTCTGGTCTGAGCCTGGACCGGACTCTGAACTCGTCGAGGTCTTGCAGTCGCTCACCCGCGTGCTCGTCGGCATCGCGCTGCGCAGCATCGAAGTACCGGACGGTGTCTCCCTCCCCCAGTTCCGGCTGCTGGCCGTGCTCGCCGACCTCGGGCCGACGCGCCCCGGACGTCTCGCGCGTACCCTCGGCCTTGAGCCATCGACGATCACCAGGCTCGCTGACCGGCTGACAACCTCAGGGCACCTCGCTCGCGGCGACGATCCCCTGCACAGAGGCGCCGTCACGCTCGGGCTTACTCCTCTTGGCAGCGACCTCGTCGCCCGTGTCGCCGCGTGGCGGCGGCGTGAACTCGCCGGCATCGCGGCACAGCTAGCGCCGGGTGAGCGCCAGGAAGCGGTCAGGACGTTGCGCCAGCTTGTCGACGCGGCCGCACCTGGATACGGCACGGTAATAGTCGGCTTGATGCCTCTTTAGCCGGTACGCTCGCCTCATGACCGGGTGGCGTTCCAGGCTGGTTAGCCTGCCAGCCTACGCCGGCATCCTCGAGCGCAGTCTCGGGTCCCAGGCACTCGGGCGGCACGCGCTCGGGCTGCTGCGCGGCCAGGTGCCGAGCGAACGAGACGCCCTGCTCGACAGTCACAGCCGCCTGCTGAGAGCACACCTTGACCGGATTGCCGCCGCCCTCGCCGGCCTTGACCAGGCGGCGGCAGTCGCGCTAAGCGAGGCCGGGCCTGCGCCCGGTCCTGACCAGGTCGAGGACGCGGCCGACCGGGCTGCCCTTTGGCTGATCCAAGCTCTGGAACCTCGGGCAGACCGTGCACGAGCACTCGCGGTAGCCACGGCCCGGCTCGGCGAGGACAGCGACGTGCTCTATCCGGCGGCGAGACATCTGCGGCCGCTCGGGCTCGGCTTTGAGGCGCTGTTCGACGAGCGGCTGGAGCGGCGCTTCCTGCTGCTGCCCGGGCACCCTGGCCGGCTGGCCGTCCTGCGCCGGCATCTTCAGCCGCTCATGGAGGATCCTGATCGCGGGTTCGCGCTGGTCGAGCGGGATCTCGGGCGGCCGCTGACGGGCGACGACCTGGCGTGGCTTGAGGTCGAGCGGCGTTGCGCCATGCTCCGCTTCGTCAGGCACAGAAAGACCGAGAACGGGCATATCCGGTGGTTTTTGCGCAAGGACGAGCAGCAGCGGGTGGTGCTCGGCCAGTTCGGGGTTCGCGGGCACTGGATAGCTTACGAAGACGGGACCAAGACCGAACTGACCGCCGACGCGCCTCCGCCAGCCGCGCCCGCGCGCGGGGGCGGCCCGCAGGCCGACCCGCCTGCACTCGAACTGCGGGCCTGCGCTGAAGGCCTGGCCTTGCTCGAGTCAGGGCATCAGCTCACTCGGGTCGGACATGACGCAGAGGGCGACCCGCTGCTTGACTTTCTCGACGTCGTGGACTGCGTCGCTGACCTGTCCGCTCCGCATGCGGACATCGAGCCTCGGTACGAGGACAGCGCCGCCGTTCAGTGGACGCTGGCGCTGCTGCGTCACCGCCGCCAGGGCAGTCGCCGCGTGCGGCTGGTCTACGTACCTTCGGCAATCCCCCATCAGCTCGGCGGAGTGCCGCTGATCGGGCTCGAATTCCTGCGCGACCGCCTGGAGCGGGCCGGGGCGCGGGTAAACGTGCTGCTCCTCCCCCCGGCGCAGTTCGAGCGCCGGATCATCGAGCTTCTCGGTGCCGAGGTCATCGGCATCGGCGTCTACATTCACAACGTGCGCGAGGTGGCGGACCTGGTCGGGCTGCTGCGCGCCCGTGGTTACCAGGGAAAGATCATCCTGGGAGGCCCGCAGCTTCGCGACATCGACGGGGTGCGGAACGCGATCTCCGGCTGGGACGCCCTGATAAGGGGCGAGGCCGAAGACGCGCTGCCTGCGGTGCTGACCCTGCTTGACGAACTTGACGCCGGGCGATGGGCGGAGGCACTGCGCCTTGCACGTTCCCTTTCCGGGGTGGCGATCAGGCATCGCGAGGCCCTGTTGCTGTGCGACACGGCGGAAAGGCTAAGGGCGGAGGCTCTCGTCTGCCCGCTGCCGTTCGACTGGATGCGCGGCAAACCAGAACGCAGGCTGCAAATGAACTTCACGCGCGGCTGCCCCTATAAGTGCGTCTTCTGCCCCAACCATCAAGGACAGCTTTACCGTGCGGGACCGGCAGGCGAGCTGTGGCGGTTCACCGAGCTGGCTGTCGCCGACAACCTCGACCTGCCGCCTGACGCGGAACTCGCGTTCGCGCAACTGCTGCAGCGGCATCTCGGAGTGCGGGCTGTACCGCAATTGCGGGCCGCTTTGCACTTGCTGGTCAGGGCGGGCGCTGGTGCGCTGTCAGGCAGGCAGGTCAAGGAGGCCTGGCTGGACACCAAGCTGGAACTGCTGAGGTCAGGCCAGCTCAGGCCCAAGCCCCCGTTCGTGCTGATCACCTCTGAGGACAACACGCTCGTCAACAAGGCCGTCATCCGCGAGTACCTGGCCAGGCGCCTTGAGTTCGGCTTCGAGGAGCATATGATCTTTGACCCGGGGCAGAACACGGTCTGGGACCTCACCGGCTCAGACGGCGCACCAGACGAGGAGTACATCGCCGACCTGGTTCGCGGCAACCCGTTCGCCGTCGCGCTCGGCGTCGACGGCGCGTCCAACCCCGTGATCAGGCAGAACAACAAGCCCCGCTACACCATAGGGACCGCGCTCGCCGTCAACCGCGCGCTGGCGCGGCACGGGGTCGTGGTCACGAACAACTACATCTTGCTGACACCGGAAACAGACCTGCTCGAAGCGGTCGAGGCGTTCGCGCTGTTCGCCTTGCTGCCGCTGCCCTGGCGCGACTACGGTCACTCGGTGAACCTGCGGGTCATCAAGGAAGAAGGCACGCTGGCCCACGATGAAGGGCTCATCTTCGCACCTGACGATGCCGGCTGGGACGAGCCGCTGCGGTTCGCCGAGGTCGCCGAGTTGCTTGACCGCTGGTCGCTGACCTCGCGGGTAGCCAGCGACGAACTGAGGCCGCTGCTGTGGAAGATCCTGGGCGAGGATCCAGAGGCGGCGGCACTTCTGCCTCTCGTGGTCGAGCGGTGGCAGCGGAACTATGACGGCGATGACGAACTGCTCGCTCTCGGGCAGCGCATCGCGGGCGAGGCTCGTCCTGAGGTAGCGCTCGTCGAGACCCTGCGAGCGATCAGCCGCGGCCTCGCCGCCGGAGCGGTCCGGGCCGCCTAGGCGTAGCTGTGCGCCTCATCGGGATAGTCCTGGCTGGCGACCTCGGTAACGTACTGGCGAGCGGCGTCAAGCAAAGTGCCGCGGGTATCGGCGTAGCGCTTGACGAAGCTCGGGACCCGCCCGGCGGTCAGCCCGGCGAGATCCTGCCAGACCATGATCTGGGCGTCGCAATGCGGGCCCGCGCCGATGCCGACGACCGGGATACGGAGCGCGTCGGAGACCCTGCGTCCGAGGTCGGCGGGTACCGATTCAAGCACCACCGCGAACGCGCCGGCCCGCTCGAGTGCGCGCGCGTCTTCGAGTAGCTGCTCGCCCGCGTCGCCGCGGCCCTGGACCCGGCGGACGCCGCTGAGCATGTTGACGCTCTGAGGCGTGAGGCCAAGGTGCCCCATCACCGGGATGCCCGCGCTGGTCAGCAGCTCTACCTGAGGCACCACCCGGCGGCCGCCTTCCAGCTTGACCGCCTGCGCCCCGCCCTCTTTCATGTGCCGCACCGCGTTAGCGAAGGCCTGCTCCAGGCCGGCCTGATAACTGCCGAACGGCAGATCGGCGACCACCAGCGCCTTCCTTGTACCCCGCACCACCGCCTGAACCATCATGATGAGCTGGTCCATAGTCACAGGCAGCGTACTCGAGTGACCGAGCACCATCTCCGCGCTCGTGTCACCGACGAGCAGCGCACGGACTCCTGCCTGCTCGAAGATGCCCGCTGTCAGGGTGTCATAGCTGGTGAGCATCGACCATCGCTCACCACGGTCTGTCGCCGCCTGGAGGTCACGAATGGTGATCCGCCGGTCATCGGGCCATGGGCTTTCGCTGGACATCAGCAGCTCCCTTCTGGTCGCCACCCACGCTTGGTTGACGCCCGAGCTAATTGTGCCTCGTAGAACGCCGCCAATTCGGAGGATGCGGAGCCGACCCCAAGGGCCGGCTCCGCATCACTCACTTTGCTGGCGCAGGGCACTTATTCGGGATGTGCGGTATTCCCTCTTCGCTGGTGCCGCGTTGCCCGGTAGGCGTCGACTGCCTTGCGGGAGCTTCGCCAGACGCCATCAGCGCCCTGGACAGCGTCGAGCCGACCGCGCTGGGCTGCCTGACGTAGTGCGGCAAGCGTGAAATGCTCGTCCACCAGGGCGGCAAGGGGAACCATGCGGGCGGGTCCGGCGACGTTAGGCACGACGAACCGGTTGAGGTTGTCATACATCGCCCGGGCGATCAGCTCACCTAGCGCCCCGTAGTCCGCCCGGTCCGCCCGTTGCATCGCCGCCAGGTAGGCGTCGCGCTGCCGCTTGAAGATGACCACGGGAGGGTAGCCGAGTCGCACGAGGATGAGGTTCAGGACGAGGCGCCCGGTCCGGCCGTTGCCGTCGATGAAGGGGTGCACACGCTCGAATTCGTTGTGCACTCGG